>JAKAJM010000023.1 GCA_021813765.1 Nitrospirota bacterium | reverse complement strand
AAAAAATTTTATACCAATAAAGAGATACAAAAATAAAAAATTTAAAAAAAAAAAAAAAAAAAAAAAATCCGAATGGGGGCAGGGAAAGAAATATGGGGAAACGTCTCCGGGGCGCGACCGTGTCCAGGCAAGAAATGGATAGAAATCCGGTAAATGCCGGGTAATGTCTATTCCTTTTTTAAGCTATTGGGCTGCACCCGGATAGACTCCAATAAACGGTAAACCTCCTGACGGTCCTTCAAATAAAAATTGGCAAGGGTGCTTTTCGACTTGCCTACACGGATGGTTATTCCTCTTTTTTTCAGCTCCCTGAAGGCCGCCTCGTCTGTCACGTCGTCGCCAATGAACATGGGCAGGTAACCGCCTTCCAAACGGTTCAATATCCAGAGGACGGCCAGTCCTTTGTCCCAGGACGCGGGCATCAGTTCGAGGACCTTTTTCCCTTTCATTACCGCAAGCACTTTACTCCTGAGAAAACCCGCCGAGACTTCATGAAAAATCTTTTTCAGCTCCGGAATTGCCTTTTTGTCAGCCAAACGGTAATGGAGGCTTACGGAGTATTTTTTTTGTTCGACCCAGGCACCGGGAAAGCCCGTGATCTCTTTATTGAGCTTTTGCGCTGCCCTGTCAATGGCGCGCATGGCCCGCGATGCTTCCTGGTGGACAAACCGCATGCCTTTGCCCGATATGACGAGGCCGTGATTTCCGCCATAGCAGATGTTTTGAATGCCGATCCTGGATTTGATATCGCTTAGCGCCCTGCCGCTCAATACGGCCACAAAATGGCGGTCTGAACCCGCAAGAGATTGCAGTTGACTCTTTGTTTCTCCGGACAGCGCGCATCGGCCCGGATCTTTTTGTATCGGCACCAGAGTTCCGTCGAAATCCAGAAAAAGAGCTATACTTCGGCCCGGAAGCGTCCCAGAAACGGAGCTTGCTTCCGCGCCGAAGAAGTAAACCGGCCCGCCCCTCTCTTTCATTCCATGCAACTTGAGGGCCTCAGACGGGCGAGCGCCGTGATCAGGTCCCCAGCCCAGCGGTAGATGTTGTTCTCCCTTACCACATGCCGCATGCGCGCCATCCGTTCCTTTTTTTCATTTTCATCCATCGTAAGGCAACGGTATATGGCATCAGCCATTTCCTCTATGTCGTATGGATTTATGATAAGCGCGTCCGTAAGCTCCCTTGATGCGCCTGCGAACTGGCTAAGGATCAGGGCTCCGTCACCGTCGTCCCGCGCCGAAACAAACTCCTTTGCCACAAGGTTCATCCCGTCATGCAGGGACGTGACCATGCACAAGTCGGCCGACTTGTAGAAACGGCTTATCTCCTCATGCGTGTGGTGGGCCTTCAAAAACAGGATGGGCTTCCACTCCTTGGTCTGAAAGCGCCAGTTCACTCTCTCAACGGTCTCCTCAACCTCCGCAATGAGGTCGTGGTATTTTTTAATATGCGTCCGGCTGGGCGCGCCAAGCTCTACGAAAGTGAACTGCCCAATGAACTCATGGTTTTTTTCCAGAAAGCGCTCGACCGCGCTGAAGCGCTCCGGTATGCCCTTTGTATAGTCTATGCGGTCCACCCCAACGCCCAGGTACTTTGCGTGCAGTCCCGTTTCCCTGAACAGTTGCTCCCTTAAAGACCTGTTTTCCTTTCTGGCGGCCTCCGTATCAGGGAAATTTTCGAAGCTCACGCTTATCGGGAAGGACTTTACAAGGGTGGTATGACCGCCCCTGGTTACAGAGAACTGCTCCCAATCGGTCTTGGACTCAATGAACCGCTCCACCGTGTCCAGGAAGTTGTTGCAGTGGAACTGTATGTGGAAACCCACAAGGTCTGCCCCGAGCATGCCCATCAGTATCTCCTGCTGCCACGGGCAGATGCCAAACGCCTCGGGGTTCGGCCATGGGATGTGCCAGAATAGCGCAACCCTGGCATCGGGCCGCTTCTCTTTTATTAGCAGGGGCAGGAGCGCAAGATGGTAGTCCTGTATAAGTATCAGGGGGCATTCCTCGTCCTTGATCTCCTCAAGCAGGGCCTCAGCGAATTTCTGGTTTACTTTCTGATAATAGACCCAGTCCTCCAGACGGAAGACCGGACGTGTATGGGTGATATGGCAGAGTGGCCATATCCCCTCGTTTGAAAACCCGTAGTAGTATCCCATCTCCTCTTCCTTTGAAAGCCATACCCGCCTCAGAGTATAAGCCGGCTCTTCCGGAGGCACGCGCACCTTGTCATAAGCGTCCACCGTCTCCCTGTCGGCGTCCCCTCCGCCATGAGCAAGCCACAGGCCATCGCAAATGCGCATTACCGGGTCCAGGGCGGTGACTAACCCCCCGGCAGGGACAATACACCTGATATCGCGGCCGCTTTTTTCATGCATATAGGGCTCACGGTTTGAGACAAGGAAGAGCTTCTTACCGTTCAACTCCGCCCGCATGTGCTCTTTCAGACGGTGGGCTGTCCACAAAGAGGCGGCCCTAAAACGCAGTTTTGCCTCTTCCTCCGCCTTGGCTCGCGCCGCTGTGAGGCTCTTTGCCATATGGGACGCCTCGTTGATCAGGGAAGAAAGGATGTCCCCCCTGGGGAACCTGGAGAGGTCGGCCTTGTCCTTGCCGGTCCTTACCTCCCTCATCCACTGGGCCATACGGGCGATGGGGCCGGTAATGCTCCACCTCACCACGACCAGCGTTATGAGGACGATGAGGACAGTATAGATGAGGAACCTGAGCAGGTTATATTTCCATATCTCTTTCAGCCTCAGGTTTATGTAGGAGGCATCGTTGAAAAGGGCCATCGCGCCGTTGGTCTTCCCCTTCGACTTAAGCGGCAGGACATAAATATAAGTCTCTTTCCCGTTTATGTCCCTTAGCCTGCTTGAAGGGCTGTTTGACAGCATGGTCTTGACCGCTTCGGGGAACGGCTGGGGTATGTCCGGCTCGAGCTCCGGCGTGGCCGTTATGATGTTGCCGTCCATGTCGAACACGGCGATGCCCTCAAGCCGCTTCCGGTTGCCGAACCTGACGACAAGCCCTTCAAGCCTTGCTGAAAGCCCGCGCCTCACAAGATAAGCCACCGATTCACGGAGGCTGTCGGCAAGGATGGAGGTCCTCCGCTCAAGGCTGCTTGCCATGCGGCTTTTCTCCTTGTCCACCTGGTACAACGAAAAACCGGCCGTAACGGACGTTACAGCGAGGACCAGGGACACGATCAGGCGGAGGGTGATCTTCACAGCGCATCTCCTTCCTTTATTTCGTTTATCAGTTCGCCCTCGACGGCCCTAAGGATACGGGCCCTTACTCCTTCGGTGCTGAGCATGAAGGGGTCAACCGCCCTTATTTGCCCGGCAAGTTTCTCCTTCCCGAGGGTTTCAAGGACCCATGTTGAAAAATCGTCCACTCCGTGGCGCGCCCTCGCATCATAAAAGTGATAATAGATCGCGCCTTTTTCGAGCACCTTCATTGCTATCTGGAACTCCGCGAGGTCCCTTGCCCTTATGCCTGCCGGAAAAACGACCGTAAATCCCTCGTGAAAGAAAAACTCGTCCCCGGGGGCCGCGTCTTTCTGGATCAACTTCTCAACATAGCCGTCCATAACGCTCAACAGCTCTTTTCTTAAGTCTTCCACATTTTTGAATTCGTAGGGGTCCACGATCGACAGATGCTCGGAGAGCGCCCTGTTTTCAAGACTTTCGCCCGCCCACTGGGCAAAATCGTTCGTATACTCCATGGTATGCCCTTTTAGGAAATACTGATAGGTATGATGATAAATTGAGGCGGGGTGCACCACCGCCATGGAGTCCCTCAGTTGTTTCAGGTTTTTTGCCTTCTTCCCCAATGCCCTGGCTATCGTGATGCACTGCTTGAATTCGAACGCCTCTGACTTCTGCATTAATTTTTGCGCCTCCAATCGCGGCCAAAAAACCGGTCTTGAATTATTTTTATATACCGGGTGTTGGCCTTTTTCTTCTATGGTTAATAGAGAAAGCAGACCTGTGCTGCATCTGACTGGCGGCGTGCAGATTTCGTTTTTTAAGCAGATCAGGAATTAATTTTTATCAGCAGCTTTTATATGGGTCGCGCCAAAAAAATTCAGATGCAGCCTAAACAAAAATCTGCGCAGGAGGCGGGGAAAGACCGGAATGGACCAGATGAAATCCGGTGACCGCTTTTGGCCCGTTCAGAGAAACCAAAAGTTCAGAGACCTCAAACCAGGGTTTTTCCGCATGGGCCCATGGCGTTTGGCCTTCAAGCACCGGCATGTGTAGCGAATATGCATAGCTTTTAGCCGGGATTAACAGCTTGCTTTTCTGTAGAAGATAAAAGGTAATGGACGGGGCGCCGTCATTCGGGTCCGATTGCGGGGCGGAAAACTGGGAAACAAACATCTCAAGCAAAAAAAGACGGACGTTCTTTAAAGACAGGCTAGAGGGCCTCGCCCATAAACCATGCCTGTTTTGGACAATACTTGCAGACAGAGGTGAGACAGTATAAAAGAGAAAACAGAGCAGAAAGATTGCGCCAACGAAACGTTTTCCGGCTTTAAAAAGCATCATGTATTTTATCATCTCATCATGGCAATTTCAACCGGCGATTGTTGTTGTCGATCATACATCATGGCGTATAGCGCTTGAAATAAAGGCCAGCTCATTATCCATGGAGATTTGGCCATGAATGACCCTGCAAGCCATTTTCATTATGTTATAATTTTTTCGTGAATTCTGATCTGAATCCCGGATATATCTGATCTTAAGAGAGCATTTGCTGGCTCGCCTGAAAACGATTGCAATAACAGGACTCCTGATTGTCTTTACGGTTTTTGCGCTTCGAAATACTGCCATGGCCAGCGTAAAGTTTTTCTTCTGGGATTTTGCTGTTGCAAGGGCGCTCCTCATGTTCATTTGCCTTAAGGCAGGTTGCATAATAGGGTTGCTGTCCGCCTGGGGATATCCCAGAAATCAAAAAAACGTACATTCAAACATAAAAGTCAAGGTATCTTTTGATAGTAGATATCAAGGATGAAGCCTTTTCCTGTTCAAATTAAATCTTCCTCGATAGGGAAAGCATCCTTGGAGGAAAAAATATTTGGGACCATGCAGCCGAAATCGAGCGAGTAAGCCTGGAGGAGAATACACCCCTTGCTAACCGGCAACCATAAATTTTTCACGCTGATCACGGGAGCAAACAGCGGGATCGGGCTCGAATTGGCCCGGCACGCAGCAGCCGACGGACATGACCTGATTATGGTGGCACGGGACGTGCCCAGCCTTGAGGCGGCCGCCGGCGAGCTGCGACGGAGTGTCAAGGTGCACATTATTGCCCAGGATCTAAGCCAGCCTGGAGCAGCGGAAAAGGTGAGCTATCAGGTCAGGGCGCTTGGCGTGGAGGTTGATTGTCTCATCAATAATGCCGGGTTTGGTGACTACGGCGCTTTTGCCGCTTCCGACCTCGCCAGACAGCAGTGGATGATCGGTGTTAACATCACGTCGCTGACCGCGCTTACCAGGCTGTTCCTGACGGCAATGCTTGCGAGAAGGCGAGGGCATATTCTGAACGTGGCATCGGTGGCGGGCTTTCTGCCCGGCCCTCTGATGAGCGTATATTATGCCACCAAACATTACGTCCTGGCTTTTTCGGAATCGCTGGCCGAGGAATTGCGGGGCAGCGGAGTCAAAGTGACCGCGTTGTGTCCGCCGCCGGTCAGCACTGCGTTCAGCCGTACGGCCGGAATCGCGCCTGCCAATTTTATGGCGGCAACCAGGACTACGCCGGCCGAAGTGGCACGGTACGGCTACCGGATGATGAAGCGCGGGAAGCCGATCGCTGTTTATAGTTTCAAATACAGACTTTTGACGGCTTTTCTCATCCGGATCACGCCACGGTTCGCTTTGCGCAGGCTTCTGCACTACATGAACAAGCGGGGTTCGCACTAGAGCCCGGGCTGTTCCTTTTATTTTGATTTTTCTGAATGTTTCTATTAAAATGCCAGATGCGATTCCGTTTCCCAGTCAGCCAAAAAGCAGCATTTTATTTCAGTTACTTCCTGCACAAGGTTCTTCTGAACTGGTTTGAGGTTAAAAGGCCCAGGCTGGGGATGTTCTTATATGAAATAAGATATTCGCTTATGAAATTTAAAGATTATGAATCACAGATCCCCTCCCCGATGGGGATCAGCGAGGTGGAAACCCGCTTCGGCCTCTTCAGGATCAGGCCTGGCACATCGGATATGGTAAACACCTCGCCCGCTTTTGAACGAAGGGACGTCAACTACCTCTTAAAAATAATAGATGGTCTGCTTGCGAAAGATATGAATGTCCTTTTCCTCGATATCGGCAGCGATATCGGAACTTTCAGCGTTATCGTTGGAAATCACTTCAAAAATAACCCCAAACTGCGGGCAATTGCGTTCGAGCCTTCAAAATCGAATTACGCGCTCCTGAAGCAAAATGTGCAGGATTTGAACGGATTGAATGTCGAGCTAATTAACACCGCCCTCTGGAGCCAAGACGGAAAGGAGCTGGATTTCAGATTCAATCCAGACAAGCCCGGCACCAGCGGATTAAAGGTCCCGGGAGGCGGTGAAAAAATAATTACAACCAGACTTGATACAGTCCTTAAAGACCGCATGGATTCCTTTGATGCCTTTGTTCTTAAAATGGATGTTGAAGGCGCTGAGGAAGATATATTGAGAGGGGCACAGGCTCTCATCGCATCAGGCAAAACTGTCTATATAATGCTTGAGGATTTCGTAAGGCCGGAAATAGCCGGATATATGGAAAAAACGGGTGCCGGGTTCCTCACCAAACTCACTCCATACAATAGTTTCTGGAAATACGAAAAGAAGTAATTGTTGGCTCTCCAAGAATTCCTGCGCTACCGGCATGTCCTAGGAGTAGAGTCGAAATCTGCCCTGTCCTTGAGAGAACTGCCATACTCTGGAACGCTATTTCCAAACCTTGAACGGAAGGCAGTGGCGTGACGTTGCCTCCGGACAGCGATTTTTCAAAGGTACAAGATCGCGCCCGCGATGTCCCTGCTGGGCGCCTCGCCGATGAAAGCCGCCATTTCAAAAAGCCCCCTCCAGAATGAAACCGCAAATTCCCCTGTCCGTTCAAGGAAAGAGATATTTGCAGCTTCTTTTTTAGCTCCTTTTGCCAGGGGAACAGCGGAGGCAAGCAAAAGGAGCCGTTGAACGCCCACGGGAAGTCCTTGTTTATCAACACTGGTGCCTGAAAAGCATGCGCCAACGAGCCTGACCAGAAAGGTCAGAAACCCTGTGTCCCGGCTCCTGGGGCCAGCAGTGTCAAACGTTACCCGCTCAACAGCCGGGAAAGCGCGGAGCTCATCAGCGAACCACCCGGTCCAGGAAAGGTCACCACCGAGGGTCCAGTCCCCGGCAAGGCGGACCTGCAATGTTTTTTCATCTGGTCTGGAGAAGCTCATTTCGGGTTTCACTTTTCCTAACTACAGGATACCACGCAACCAAAGGAAGCAAAAAAAGCCTGAAGACAACTGCTTGCGGTTGCAAAAGACATATGCCTGTAGTAGATTGGAATCAGATAAGCAGGCAGAAGCCTCAGCCTTGCTTTGATTGACCAAAGCGCCGTGTTCCAAAAAAATCTCAACCCGGAATACCACTTCAGGCCCGTGACCGGCGACTGAAAAGTATTAAAAAACCGCACAACCGGCAGAAAAAAAATCTGCAACGACAAATTTTTATCATCAGGCATACAAAAAACCCCATTTGGCAAAGAATTCAGTTCAAAAAGGGGGATAAAAGACATGCCACAGATCAGCCATGGACAAAAAGAAAAAGCTGAGAGCCCATTCCATCCTGGCACATTCGGACAGAAAAGGTATTTGCGATCAAGGAGGAGATCATGAAAAACACAGGGAAAAGAGTTTTCTTGATATTAATGGCCTTTGTCCTTGCCGCGAGTGCGGGCTGTGCCAGCGAGCACATAAAGTACTCCGGTTTTCTTGGGAAATATCCCAAATTCAAGAAAGGCCCAAGCGGCGGCGTTGCCCTGGTCTACATCAAGAAAGGCACCGACTTCAGCAAATATAACAAGGTCATGTTCGACCAGGTGGTGTTCTATCTGGCCAAGGACGCAAAATACAAGGACATCAGGCCCGAGGACATGAAGGAACTGGCTGACTCGTTTGCTCGAGCAGCCATAAAGGAGATGAAAGGGGCCTATCCGATAGTGGCAGAGCCGGGACCGGATGTCCTCAGGGTCAGGGTGGCGATCACGGGCATTGAGCCTGGCAATCCGGTAAAAAGCGGAGTGACCACCGTTGTGCCAATAGGCCTTGCCCTGAGCGTCATAAGAAAAGGCGCTACAGGACAATATCCCGGCGTGGGAAGCGCAAGCATGGAAGCTGAGTTCCTTGATTCGATGACCAACGAGCGGCTTGCCGCCGCGATCGACAAGAGGCCAGGGTCAAAATTCTCGGGGTTCACAAAATACGGCTCCGCAAAAGAGGCGTTTGAGTTCTGGGCAAAAAGACTGAGGATATTCCTGGACCACGCCCACGGGAAAAAAGAGTAAAAGAATGAACCGTAAACGGGCCCTCAGAAGGCCGGTCCGAGCCTGACAGCCTGCGCTAGATAGACAAGGTAAAGGACGCCCCCGGCCAGCAACACCCAGAAAGGTATCCCCTTTCTAAGCGAAACAGTTATCCTGATGATCATTATCATCAGGATGACCATGAGTATTGCTGTCAGCTCAGCCCTGCCCAGGGCCCACCGGGTAAACATGAGCCCTATTGAAACGGGGATTGATGCCTGAAAAACCATTGCGCCGGTCACATTTGCCATGGCCAGGGTGTCCTTGTCCTTGAGCGTCCAGGATATGGAATTGAACTTCTCGGGGAACTCGGTTGCGAATGGGACTATTAAAAATGATAGCATCAGAGGGGAAGCCCCGGACCTTATGGCAAGGACCTGGATATATTCGACAAACAGTTTTGCCCCCTCCAGCATGAACAGCAGCCCCACCGCCGTCTGGAAGGCAAGCCACCTGCGCCTTGCCGGGAGCCCCAGAAAGAGACCGAAATGGAAGTCCTCATCGTATTTTTCATCCGCCTGGGCCTCGTGCTTCAGCGCGCGGCTGAAGAAAAGCACGTAAGAGCCCAAGAGCAGAAAGGCGGCAAGCACGCAGGCTATCCGGCTGACGGTCAAGGAGGCGGCCAGGACCACGGCCATGGCGAAGATTATATAGCCGGCCTCGAACTTGAGGGAAATTATATTAGGGGCCAGCTCCGCCTTTCTTTTTTTAATTGCCCCCCTGGCAAGCACGGTCAGGCCAAGGAAAAACATGGCAAGCGTGCCAAGCATGAATGGGGCCCCCAGGATGGCGCCCACCGCGATGCCCTCCTTCTGTCCGGTCTTGCCGGACAAAAGAGCTATGATCGGGATCAGCGTCTCGGGCAGGGCGGTGCCGATTGCGGCCAGCAGGCTTCCAGTGGCGGCATGTGACAGGTTGAACCTTCCGCCCAGGCCCTCCACGCCGTTTGAAAAAAGTTCACACCCTCCGAGCGTTATGAGCATCCCAAGAAAAAGAAACCCGATTATGACCAAATAAGAAGAGGAGTGAACGGGCAAACTGGAGAAAAGCCTGGAGGCCACAAAAAGAACCACCAGGACAAGAAAAAAAACATATTTTTTCATAACCCCTATTTTAAACCAGTTTTTGCTTCAGCGCATGAAAAGACCCTGGGGCCATAGGCGAAAAAGCATCAGCGCAAAATTGAATTTTATACTTTACTTAAAAAACAATCTCTTAGTAAAATAGACTATCGCGCCTGATTGCTTCTCTGTTTTCCGGCAGGCCGGATTTTATTATTATTTTTTGAAATGGTGGGCGTAGCTCAATTGGCAGAGCACTGGACTGTGGCTCCAGTGGTTGTGGGTTCAATCCCCATCGCCCACCCCAAGAAAAAAGAAAAAATTACATTTTTCAACAAGTACTTTTTCTGGATGCGCCTGTAGCTCAGTGGATAGAGCATCGGCCTCCGGAGCCGAGGGTCAGGGGTTCAAATCCCTTCAGGCGCGCTCCTAAAATCCGCTTTAAAATCAGAATATTAGCGTTGTGCCGCGGGAAAACATATAAATTTATGTGTCGGGACTTTGCCGGGGCTTTTTGTGCTATAATCCGCGATGGAAAAGGTTGATTACATTTTCTGTCAGCCGTGGAACCCGTCAAGCGGAATGCAGGCCTACTACGCTGAAAGGGCCCGCGAAGAACTGCGGGCAAAAGGCAAGACCGTGATCGTCTCCCTTGCGTCATCCGGACTGGTCCATTTCTCCAGGAATGGCTGTCTTGGCCGTCGAGGAAGCCGCAAGGACCAGAAGCCCTTCCAGGGGATGATCGAGTACGACCGCCTGATATGGATAGACGCCGACAATCTGATCTCCGCCGGGCAAATAGAAAAACTCATATCATGGGATGTGGATATCGCCGCGGCCTGGTACCGCATACATGCCGGCTACGGAGAGATAAACGACATGAATTTCACGTCCTGCGGCCTATGGGATGCCGGGAAGGACGCCCCGCGCCCTTATCTGGTTGCGGAGATGAAAAAGTTCGCTCAAAAGGAATCTCTCATCGAGGCCGGTTATGCAGGCCTGGGCCTTATGGTTGTGAAGCATGGAGTATTCGAGTCCATGAGCTATCCATGGTTCACAAGCTGGACCGTGGAGTGGGAGAAAAACGGCGCAACCTATGCGGAAATGACCACTGACGACTCGGCTTTCGCCATCAGGGCAAGGGAACATGGATTCAAGGTTTACGTGGACCCCGCCATTCAGATAGACCACGAGAAAAAAATTCTGATTTAACGCCCTGCCGCAACCAATAAAAAAGGCCGCCCCGAAGGACGGCCGGAGGTCAGGACAGGGGAAGCTTATTCAGCGCCGCTTGCGTTTCCGAGGCTGGGATCAGCGGCAGATGATGCTGTTGAGGCCGCAGACTCCGGCGCCGGATCAGGTTTGAACGTGTTCACCAGACCAATAGAAGTGTTTACCGCAGCAACGACCGTTTTCTGTATTTTGCCGTAATCATACCCCACGGCCTGGCATACGCCCTGGACCGCGCCCTGCACAGCCTGCAGCCTCAAGGGGCCCTGGCCGCTGGCCGGAAGGACCGCCTGGGCGCCTTTCATAAAGGCGCTGAGCCCGGCAACCGCGGCCGCAACGGGAGCGGGCAAGCCCGGGATGTCCGCGACAGCAACGGCAGCCACGGGCAGCACGTACTTTTCAGCAAACTGGAGCCCCTTTTCAAAATACTCCTCCACTTTGAGTGCGACATCCTTCACGTCGCCCTCGATTGTTTTAATCGTTGCTTCCAAGCTCATCTCAAATGTCCTCCTTTTTTTTCAGGGCTGGATAAGCCCGGTTTTTATATCCCAGGGAAATCCTGTAAGCAACATCAGCGGCGATATCTTGCTTACGGTGTTTTCCCTGAAAAGCTTTTGTTCCCTATACTGCTGCGTTGCCTCAAGGACCGTCGAGACAAGGGCGCTGCAAAATAAATCATGCCCGTCATGCAGAGGGTCCGCGATCCCCCTGAGCTCGGGGATTATATGGTCCGCGAACGTGCATGCCTCAAGAGCGTCACCGACAAGCCCGGAATAGTCATAGCCCAGGTCCTCGCTGGCAACCCTGTTGGCCACAACACGTATCTGATCGAGGGAAACAGGAGACAGCCCCGCAGGCCTGCAGGCCATAAGCTGGCATTCCGGATTATCTAAATATTTGCTTAAGGGAAACCTGGCCACGCCCTCCGTGGCCGCCTCGATGCCGGTGGTCTCATCCAGGACCAGCCAGGTGTGAGACGGCACCCATCCGGGCTTGAAGTCCAGGGCGCCCACGCGTTCGATGCCGGCAATGATATCGGAGATCACGGAGCCTTTTTGAAATTCGAAGAAAACCCACCCGGGGCCAAACTTCATTTGCCGTTTTCCTCCTTTGGCCTTAATTCCGGATGCTCCCGGTAAAAACATTCATGGCAATCCTGATTGTCCAGGCTGGGACTCCTGTGCTCATGAGGACAGCCCACCTTGCACGTCCCGGCATCTATCCTTTTATTTGCGAAATGGTAAAACTTCGTGGCGTCAGGGAGGATGCTGTACTGGCTATCTGATCGCTTCATAGAAGGCCCCTATATGCTTCACATAATCAATCGTCTGCCCGGCGCTCTTACCCGTCACCGCGGGCAGTTTCATCGAGACGGCCGGCCAGCTCACCGCCCCGTCTGCCAGCCGCCGGGCCTTTATGATGTTCCCCGGGCCGGCATTGTACGAGCCATAAATAAAATCCAGCCTCTCCTTTCCTGCCGGCACCATGGGCCAGAAACAGGAAAGAGAATGGTCGTACTTTATGCCCCCCTGGATATTGCCGTCAGGATCGAACGGATTCACGCCCATGAGCCGGGCCGTAGACGGCATGAGCTGCATGATCCCCCGGGCCCCGCACCAGGACACCGCTTTAGGGTTAAGGCCGCTTTCAGCCAGCCCCTGGGCCTTCCAATGCCGCCAGTCGTTCCAGGGAAAATAGAACTGCCCCCAATGCCTGAAGGCCAGGTCATACCGGATGCTGCCCGCGCCGGCCGTCTCAGCTAAGGGCGATAGCAATAGCCAGCAGGCCAAGCAGCAAAGCAACAGCTTTCGGATCATTTTTCAGGATCTCCCTGGTCTTGAAATTTTTAAGCTCGAAACGGTCGAAGAAAAAATAAGCAACGAACATAAGCAGAATGGTCATTGCCTTCCTCGCGGCCGCGGTAATTATCTGCCCGCTCATCTAATTGCGCCCCCCTTCTCTTTCAAGCATCAGGTTATAGATCTGGTCCACCCGGCCCCGGATATAGCACATATCCGATTTATCCGCTTTTGTTCCAACCTGGTTCAGCGTATATCCAAAAGCGGAAATAACTCCGAAACCGAGCATGATGAGGATCCTTAAAAGCGCCTTCCAGGTCACGTATTTTTTTCCGTTGTCTGTCATAAGCTCCCTCTTAATAAAGCGATGAGCGCCATGAAGCCGGCGATATAAAACACAGGTTTGGGTATTCCGGAGAGCATCCCCGCCTCGGCTGCCAACGTGGACCGCCGGTCATATTGGCCTGTGGCCACCATGACAGCGCTTTGCCCGGCCGCCAGCATGGCCTGCTGGGCTTCCTTTTTTGCCTGCGGGCTGGATGTGGCCCATGGATGGCCGCCCTTGTAATAGGAGAAAACGTCCTCGGGCGAGCTGAAGCGCCTCCGGAGCTGCGCCAGGTACATGGCGCCTATCTCTATATTTTTTTCTGGCGTCATGAGCTCCTGGACAGTCACGGAAGGGTCCAGGCCCCGGGCGGTGGACAGCTTTATGCCCATGAGCCCGTAGGAGCATTCACCGCGGGCACAGTCTCCACGCCCAATGGAGCCCGGGTTGCCTCCGGACTCTGTCCTGATGATGGCGAATATCCAGGCAGGCGGAACGTTCCACCTGGCGGCCTCATTTAGGACTATGTCACGGATCATAGGTTATTCGTTAAAGTTTTGGTCACGGAGCCGCTGCCGTCGTTCATTTCGCCCGTGACGTTCCCGGTAAGATCATTCCCCGTGATAATGATTTTGTTGCATCCTGTATTCAGAACTATGCCGTAGGACTGGTTTTCGCTTGCATAACCTACAAACTGGCCTATAAGACAGCCTTCAATGTATATTCCATAGGCCGTTCCCCCCACTTCTACCCCGGGATAGGCTGCGGAGCCCTGTATGCTGTTATCTGATATTTGCAGACCGATGAGTTTTGTATAGCGCCCTATGTCCCAGACTCCGCTTTGGTAGTTATTGGAGATGAATCCCCCGGAAATGGTCGTATCATATGTATGGGCATCCAGATAAACACCATTTCCTGTGACAGCTCCCTGGCAATAAATATCCGAGAATTGCAATACTTCGTTATAGCCCGTCCCGCTGATGGACGCTATGCCGTCATTGTATGCGTAATCCGACTGAAAGTCGTACGCCGTCACAAATTCTGGGCCATTCGTAAGATTTCCCGAATTTGTCATCTCTAGCCCGTAACTGCCTTTAGTCACCCCTACGTGCCTTATGTCAACTGTCGCAGCATTGCCATCCAGGAGGATGCCTACCGGAGAGGTGGACGTATTGGTCGTAAATCCTATTTCAACGTTGTTTAAATCAAAAACGTTTGCCGATCCGACGCTGGAACCATAGTTTTTTATGGCATACTGACCCGTCAGCCCATATATCCAGACATCATCAACAGAGCATACATTCTGGTCCTGTACGTAGATGCCGTTATATCCTCCATTAATAAGGATATTTTTTATTGTTGCCCTGTTATAAGAAAAAATCGAAATAAAAGCTCCGCCCGTCATCCCGGACCCATTAAACTGAAGATTGAAAACCCCGCCTCCAGAACCGCCTCCCTCAAATATGATGGCATTGAAATTACCAGAGGGGGATATAATAGTTTCGCCTTTACCCGCTCCCACCATTGACACAGCTTCCCCGGATGTGACATACACAGGATTAACTGTTTTATAATTTCCGGCAGGGAAAAATACTTCTCCATTGCCAATACTGTATATAGCAGACTGAATGGCCGTAGAGCTATCCAAAGTCCCGGAAGCATCGGCGCCCCACCATGCAGGGAGGGCCATGGAAACAGAGCCTGGCTCCAAATGGACATCTTGAGTACCAAAACCGCTAAACACCTGATAAAGCCCGGCTGAAAATGGACCGTCAATATTGAGAATGTTATGACTGGTCCCGTTGCTGATCGCGGCCCCGTTTTCAACCACAAGGGTATCGCTGGCCGGTATAGTGACGCTGCCTGTGAGAGGATAGACCGTTTTTGAAGCCCCAGGGGCTTTTGTAACAACCAGGGTGGCGTTCACTATACCTGCGGCCACGGCGTTGTTAATAGACCCATACGCCCGAACGTCCACCCAGGGGCCCTTTGTTATGATATCCGTCATGGGTTTTGCCTGCGCGCCCAATACGCCGCCCTCAAACGTCCCGTTATAAATGTTCGAGCCGGTGAAATTTGCGGAGTTCGTCACATCCAGGTGAGCATACGTCCCGCTTATGTTTGAAAACGTTCCGCCTTCAAACGTCCCGTTGTAAACGGTCGATCCTGTGAAATCCACGCTTCCGCCACGCAGGCTCATCGAGTTCACGATGCCCAGGCTGTAGCCGTGGATATCGCCGTTGCCGCCCACCCAGTAATCACCCGGGGCCGCAATCGCAAGGACCGCCGTTAAAAGGACCAGCGCAAGCGCAAAAGCCAAAAATACATTACGTTTCATTACCATATCTCCAGCCTCGGGATGCCGTTTCCGTCGAGGGCTATTTTCTTGTATGTTTTATCCGTGATGTTGTACCAGGTCTTCCCCACGTTCGATGCTGTCACAGGAAGGTCGGCCGTAAGCTGCAAAATGCTGCCCACTCCTGTCCCGGCCGGGGCCGGGATGGGCGTCTTGCTGGCCGGATTGTGCCAACCGCCTGTTACCGCTTGCAGGCGGAACATGGCGTTGTAGAGGGGGTCCTTTTTTAATATGATTTCGGAGGCCCCGTCTATAGCCTCTCCGGACGATGGGACTATATTTACCACATGGGCAGTCCGGTCCACCTTTACGACGGCAAACTGCTGCAGGTATGCGATGCTGTTGCCGTACGGAAGGGTTACTGTTATGTCCCCGTTTGTGCAGTCGCAGTTTATGACGTCGTCACTTTCAAGCAGGGTAGTGTCCGAGGTTACCGTTCTCATGCCTTCCTCTTTGAGCTCGTTCTGGTTTTTAAGCGGTTAAGTAGCAATAGCACACCAAGGGCTCCACCGCCTGCCATTACGCCCTGGGCGGCGCTGAGACCCTTGTTTGGCATAGCGGGATATTTTGCCTGCTGCGCCTGGCCGTAATCCGTAGTGTCGTAGGACCCCCCGGAAGTGTCCGGGCCGCCCAGGTAAGATATGCCGCCCTCGTCGGATGCACCCGCGGGCCCTCCGCTTCCTATGCCCCCGACAATCGGATTGTCCGGAGTGGCGTATCCCGCCGGGACATATGAGGCCGCCGGCGCATATCCATAAGGGGAAGCTCCACCCGCAAGCTGGCTGCCAAAGAGGGTGGCCGCGGCCCCAGCCGCGTATTTCCCCACGGAAAGAAGGTCTGTGCCGATCTCGGACAAAAGGCCTGGACTGCTAGATACCGCCCCGTTTGCCCCTATGGTGCCGATAGAGAGGCTGTTTGCCCCCGGGACGGCCGAATATCCTCCGGCCGCTGCGCTGCCCTCACCGGTTGCCGCACCCTCTGTGCCTGGGGCCACAGCGTAGGTCTTTGACGTAAGCGAGCCTATCAGTCCTTGCCCGGTGGTAAGCCCCCCGTATGTTCCACCTGCTACCCCTGCAGCTCCTCCGATTTCCAGGTTTGTAGGCCCTGCAATTTTTCCACCAAATGCACCAGAGCCAACAGCGCCCCCATAGGCACCTATCGCGGCTCCGACTGGCCCCCCCGTTTCGAGCCCTGTTATTCCACCTTCCACCGCGCCCACAGCTTGTTTGGCCATTGTTTTAAGCGGTTTTGAGGCATGCCCTATTTCGAACCCTAAAGGGGCCGCGCCAACACCACCCAAAAGCGTAGCACCAGCTGCGGCTGCGATGCCCTCAACCGTGTGCGCGTTATGTCCCACGAACGTGCTGATGGCGTGCACAGGGGCACGCCAAAAACATCCCATGAAGCAGCCAAGCCCTTGTTCTTCCCATGGGTTTGTCTGCCAGTCGTTCATGCTGCCCGGTCCGCCTTCCGCTATATGGCCCTGCCATTCGTTTATGAGCGACCCCCCGGTGTCCACCGGATACACCACCGGGTCATTGACTCCGGACAGCCCCTCCAGCCCCGTCATGCGCCTCTGCGCTCTCCTCGAGCCGCGCGCGTAAACTGTTTTCATCTTTTACCTCCGGGCAAAAAAGCGAATAGCGCGATGCCCGCAAGCACCGCTGCCCCTACCTGGAAAACCGCAGGGTCCTTTTCGTACAACCCTTTCACCTGGCTGAAAACGTCATCTGCCATGCCGGACAGGTGAGCGTTTATTTTTCTGGCTTTCGTGGCCGGCAATGGCTGCCCCGGGATGCGCGCGCCCCTGGGCATCCATTGCGGTCCCTGGGCAGATACGAAAGCCCCCCTTACTCGCACTCCAGGAAGGACTGCGGCGCTTTTAAACAGGTCCGCCACGGGGCCGTTTATGTACCTGGCGTTCCGGAGTTTTTTTTGCCATTCCTCGAGCGTATATCCCGTAGGCAGGAACGCACTGTTTACCATGTAGCCTGAAGGCAGGAAAGGTTTAGGTGAGTATGGCATAATTGCTCCTGCTGCTTAAGCCGTTTGCAGAGCCCGGCGCCGATGCCGGCGCTGGCTTTGCATAATGGTTGCCAAGCAGGTAGCCCAGGCCAAGTGCACCCAGGCCGCCCAGGATGGCGAATTTGTCTATCGTGGCCCACTTGTGGTCACTCGTGGGGCCCGGTGCATAATAGCCGGGCAGCGTGTACGGCTCTTGTCCAGGCTCCGGAATGGCCGGGTTGCCGTTGCCGGGTATGTTCGGGTTATACGGGGAAAGATAATCGTTGCCCACGTCCAGGCGGCTCCCCACGGGGAATTGATATGCAGTGGCCGGGTTTTTGAAATAATAAAAATCCCCGAATATGTCCTGAAGCCCCACCGTTCCGCCGGGGCCCTGCACTACCGTTCCGGTGACCCCGGAAAGGTTTGCTCCGCTCCTGGTGCTGAGATTACGCGCGTAAATCTTCATCTAAATAGACCTCCCGTTCATGTAGGCCCGCAACACCGTTTGCGCCGTCGCCCCGTTTACTATCCTCAGTCTGCAATTCGGGGCCTGGACCTCGATGGAAAAGTTGGCCGCGGTCGCGGCCGTGATCGCTACGCTCTGGGATATGTCCCAGTTCGCTCCGTCCTGGGACTGCTCGATATATGCAGTCCCGGCCTGGTCGGAGTAAATGGAGCCTACTATACGTCCGTAAGCCCCGCAGGTCTTCGCGGCTCCGGTATATGTCCCAGCGGACCCCAGGAAGGCCGTTGTGGAGTCCAGCACCGCCTGGTTGTTGAACACCTGGGCGAACAGCACCCCTTCGTTGCAACGGGCCATGTACCATTTGCCCTGCGTCTGGTCATAGAGCTGAAGGAAATCTTCCGAGCCGATAAGGCTGGATGGGTTTGCAACCGCGTCTCCCGGTGTCATGTTTCCGGAAAGGCTGACGGAGCCCACCGAGAGGCCGTTAACAAGCTGCACCGCTAATGGCAGTTTTGGCATTTACAGGCCCCCTTAGTACCAGAACCAGCCCTTAAGCCGGGCGAACGCTCTGACGTTGAAATTTATTCCGGTGCTGCCCGAAAGCACGCACCCCATTGCTACCACATCGTTGGCCTGAAGGGATATCGTCTCCGGGGTAGGCTGGAGGACAGACCCTTTCTGCACGTCTATGCCGCCCCAGTTGGGCACGGCATTGCCGTTTATCCGCAGGTTCCATGTGGAGTTGTCGAAAAGGTTCGGCTGGTCGCTGTCTATGCCCACCCATTTGAGCACCCCGATAACGTTGCCCGGCACCTGGAAGGTGACCACAGTCTTCTCGGTGTTTCCCGAGGCCGAAAAGGCATAGTCCCCGATCACATCGAAGGGGATGGCCTCTTGCGGCTGGAAATGGAGATAAAGGTAATTCCGCTTGAAATCATCCAGGATGGCATTAAGGGCGTTATATATCTCCACCCCCTCAAGCTGGGCCTTTGTGAGCGCGTTATTGTTTTTGCCGGCCATTCTTTATATCTCCCTGGTTTTCTGGAACCGGCGCAGTGTCCCCTCAAAGGTCATGGTAACGGCGTTAGTGGCTCCGGAAATGTCCGTTATCTTTGCCACCAGCATGCT
Source organism: Nitrospirota bacterium (assembly GCA_021813765.1). Lineage (GTDB taxonomy): Bacteria > Nitrospirota > Thermodesulfovibrionia > Thermodesulfovibrionales > JdFR-88 > JAKAEG01. Next base: position 14,740 of record JAKAJM010000023.1, on the reverse strand, counting down.
GTTTTCCGGGATGTAGATGGGCACGTCCAGGATGAGATGCCCCGCCACGTTGCCCGTGAAGTTGTCTATGTGCGTGGCTGTGTTCTGGAGGTTAAGCTGGGCCCCGCCGGCGTTAAGCTCCACCGTGGCAGCCCCGGTCCTCGTGGCCGTGATCCGCTCGATGAAAAAATCGTAACCGGACGGAACAGAAACTGAAAGGATAGCCGTCTGGTTTGCCACGAGCGACCCCGTGTACTGCGGGGACTGCCAGGGGATTTCCTCGATGTATTTCCTTTTGGATGCTATCCAGGGCGCCAGGCCGGGCACCAGCTTCAGGCCGTGCATGGCTATGCGCACATTGTTCTGCGCCCCGGAGAAATCTCCTGCCTCAAGCGTGAGGATTGAGCTGGCCGGCGCGAGGATCCGCCTGGCCAGGTTTTTGAATATCAGGGCATTGCCGCCCGCGCCCAGGTTAACCGTCTGCCCGCAGGAAAGCCGGGCGTCCAGGGCGGGCACGTCGTTGTAGTAATAGCCCATGGAATTTTTAATTTTGAGATACACCCTCGGGTCGGTCGCCACATAAACCAGGCGCCGCCCTTCGAAGTCCCCGTCTATAGGCATTGTGACGGGCACATCCGTAAAATACGTACCTGTGGGAAGGGCGTCCGCCGTTCCCGCGGACAGCGGGAGGGCGTTGAAATTGTTTATGAAAAATTGCTTGTACATTCCGGTCTTGAGACCTCCTGCCCTTGAGGGCGATTTTATTTCACAGTTCTCTTTGAGAAAGGGGGGCCTGAGCCCCCCTTTCTACCGCATACGGCTTACTGCACGGGCCTTATGGTATAGCCCACCAGGCAGCAGATGATGTCCATGTCGTTGCCGCTGGAAAGCGCCGTCGAGTCCGTGTTGAGGGTTATGGTGTAACCCTCGCCGGCCTCTATCAGGTAAGGCGGGTCGCACGGGTAAGAGCTGGTTATCTTCCCGTCTCCGTAGCCGCCGGGGCCGCCGATCACGTTTATCGTGGCCGCGCTCTGGTCGTACATCGCCATGGCCTTGCTGCCCTTGCTCTCGAACGGGGAGGGGATGAAGAGAGCCGGCGTCTGGATGTAGGGCTTGTTTATGAGGATCATCTGGAAGTAGCTGCCCATGGCTATCTTCGCCTTGTCGTCCTCGAAGTTGAGGAGCGCGGTGGAAGATATGCCCGTGGAAAGGGGCAGGTACCCGAGCTGCACGCCCATTATTATGAACGCTTCGTCAGACTGCTGGTTGGCCTGCCTGGCGTTGGTGTCCCTCAGGTTCTTTACCCTGGAGCCGGAAGACCCGCCGGTTATCAGCGTGTCGCTTCCGCCCTGGGGCTTGCTGAAGAACTGAAGCGTGGCCGCGCCGGCCGCCGGATATTCCACCCTGTCATACTTGGGCTGGAATATGATCTCCCACTGGTTCTGGAAGGTGGCCATGTTTTTTACAACGCTGCCGAAGGCTTTGGGGTTTTTCAGAAACTCATTCTGGATCGCCGCTACCGTAAGAGGATGGTAGGACGAAAGAGTCTTTGTCTGCATTTGTTTGTTTTCTCCTTTTTTTGCAAAATTTTTAAAACTTCAGCGACCTCAACCGGGTCGCTTTTCTACTGGTTGAACATCGTCCCCATCATGTAATTGGGGTCCATCTCGCTGAGATAGCCCTGCAGATTCGGATTCGCGGCCGCCGGATGCGCCGCACCCTGAGCCTGGGCCGAGGCTATCGCATTCTGCACGTTGGCCTTGGTCTCCGGAGCGAGCAAAAGGGGAGTGCCCTGCGGTATCTGCACGGGCCCCATATGGGTAAGCAGCTCCACCTTTTTAAAGATAAACTCCTTGGCCGCGTCGGCCGCTGTAACGCCAAGTCCCACCAGCAGGTAGGCGCCGCCGGTGCCGGTCTTGAGCATCTTATCCAGGACGATCTTTCCGGCGATCGCGTTGCCGATCTTCACGCCGTACCTGGTCAAGGGCTTTTCCGTCTTGAGCCACTCGGGCAGGGTGACGGTCAGAAGCGCGCTTGCGCCGCCGGCCAGGATATCGCCCATCGTTATGCCCATAAGGACGGGATTGCGCCTCCTGGCATTCCTGTGGCGCCTGGCGTGCCTGGCAACCGGGTTGCTCCTTCTGTGTCTCCTGTGATGCGTTACAGGGTTGCTGCGTCTTTTGCTGCGCCTCTTGCTGCTGTTCCTTTTCTTGGCCATTGCCTCTCCTTTCGAATTCCCCAGAATGAGAAGGGGATTTTTTTTCTTACCTTCAGGGTTTGAGGGAAAGCTGCCGCCTTCAGCAGACTTGAATCCTTTTATCCCCGCTTTTCTTGAAGACCATCCGACCTGCGCGGCGCGCTTGTGCTTGCCTCGCTGGCCGCTCCAGCTATTTTTTTTCCTGCCCACCCTCTTGCCGTGAGGGTTCACCAGGAACGCCTCCTGATTGCCTTTCGGTTTATAAACCGCCATTTTTTCAAACCTCCTTTCCGCCCCGCAGGCGAATAAAAAAAGGCCGGGCAACCCTTTCACAGGTCACCCGGCCTTGATTTGCTCAACAGCCGGTCAGCTATATGCGGCTAAAAAGCTCAGTCTTTCATAAGATCGTCTTTCTTAAGCACCTGGTCCTGCCGGACATGCACGATGTTTCCGGACTCTATCTTCAGGGTGAGCTCGCCATAGAAACGGTCCCTCTCCAGCCTGGAGAGGTAATTCACCAGCTCGCTCTTGCCCACTATGGATTTCACTGTTTGAACAGGTCCCAAAGGTCTTCCTTTTTATTGATCATTATCACCGTGCGCTGATCGAGCGTCACGGAATCCCCGTCCGGCAGGCTTATGATGGTTCCCGCCGGCAGGCCGAATATCTTTGTCCCGGCCTTTTCCCAGTCATGCACAAACTCCTGGCCGGCAAAAAGGGAAGAGTTGCCTTTCCGCGCATGCGTCTCAAGCGCCTGTCCGTATATCTCTACCATCGAAGGAATATTATCAGGAGGGTTTTTCCTCCTGGCCACGGCCTTGGGGTCTTTATATCCGGCCTTTTTGGCCTTTTTCTCGATTTTTTTGAACGTCCCGGGCTTCATGATGGACCCGCGCCTTTTGCCCTCGCGAAACTCAAGCTCCTTTTTAGGGATAGAGGGGTTATGTTTATCTAATCCTTTCCGCAGACCAGACATAGCCTCTCGCCGGGAAGTATAATTGCCCCCATCCGTATATACGCGGCCATTGACATCTACAACCCTCCAGCGATAATAGTCACCCTGTTTAAATACTCTTGAACTCTTTACCGCATAACCATTGACTGTTTTGCGGCTTTTTGGATTCACGCCCCGCTTGTAGCAGACCGTCTTTGCCAGCGGGTTTTTCTTATTTGTCATTCCGGCTTGTCCGGAATCCTTCCCCTTAAAATATTCCTTTTTCGCCGCCTTCCACGCTTCTTTCAGGCTCATGCCTTCCGCGCGGTACTTTGGCGTAAGCTTCATAATGGCCTGGCTTTCGGCAAGGGCCTTTTTCTGCTTTTCAGTCTGCTTAGACATTCAAAAGACCTCCCAAACCTCGTTTTTCAAGCTCTTTGCGCGCGGCGTCGGCGGCAGCACGGCCCAGGGCGTCCAATGCTTCATCGAGGAAGCCTCTCTGCGGCGCTCCGCTTGACGCCCCCGCCGTCCGGCGGGGCTGCGCGGATGCAAAAACCGCCTCGTAGACGCCCTGTGCGTTCCGTTTCATATCGAAAACCTTTTCGCTCACAGCCGCAGTTCCCTCACCGCAATAAAACCGATCACGCCGATGGCCAGGAGCGGCAGAAGGCTGTCCGCTTTGCTCATCCAGTCATCAAGCGCCCCGGCCTTTTCTATGTCTGTAACCTTGAAGCTCCCGAAATGCAACCAGAACCCAGCGTATGCGTTCATCACGGTGAGCAGGCTGTTGGCAATCTGGTCCTTCGGCATTGGCTTTAGCGGAGTTACCGTTATTTTGAAAGTTGAGCTTAACGGATCGTGGGACAATCCTTTTACCTGCATCAGGTTCCGAAGCCTGCCTCTGAAGAAGGCCTGTATGTCTTCATTGGTGGGATAGGCCCAGCCCATAAGGCCGCTGCCCTTGATGTAAACGTCGTAGGATTCGCGGGCAATAATGGGAGGCCCGGAGATTGCCTTATGCAACGGGTGGAACTCGTTATATATCTTCCCGCCGAAATTCTCCAGGGATTTAACAATAGGACCAGACATCAGCGTCCCCTGCCCCTGCTGTTTTTCCGCCTGCGCGCCGGCCTGCGCCCCCGCGGGTTCCTATGCCGGCTGAACGCCCAAAGGCCCGCCGCCGCAATGCCCATTATCCACATCCAGGCGGGAATGCCCACGCCTTCAACCGGGTATTGCTTGAGCTCCCGGACGATAGTGGGCGGGGAGCCCGCCGGGAAATATTCCTGCTGCCCCGGAGAAAAATAAGAGCCCCTGTCCGGCTTGGCCTTGTAATACACATTCCCGGAGGCCTGCTGCTGCCGCACATAATTTTCCGCATCGGAAAAAAGCTTATCCACAGCTGGCTGAAGTATCTGAACGTCTATCTCAGCCTGTATCTCGTTTCCGGCCTGGCTCTGCTGCCGGGCCTGCTCCACCAGGGGTTTCAGGCCGTTGTACTGCTGCTGCAAGACGTCTATCCCCGGGCTGGTGTACGGGAAGCTCCGGATCATCGCGCCGGCCTGCTGCAGCTTCGTATATGTGTCCGAAAGCTCCTTGTTAAGGAATATCCCGATTGTGGACTGTATCAGGTCGCTTTCCGGCCCCTCAAGCATTTATCGGCCCTCCCGGAAGTTACGCATTGATTGGAATGTCCTTTCTGAGCACATAGAAATGCTCCTGCCCGAAGCGGAAGCTCCTTTCGGACAGATCGAAGGGCAGCGGGACGCCGCCAAACCACACGATGTTATAGACATGGGCGAAGTTGTAAGGATCGCCCATTAAAAAATCCATCGGCCGGTTTATCACCCGGAAGCCGACGGGGAAGCCAGCCGCCACCAGAAGCGCGGCCGCCAGGGTGGAAAGGCAATCGCAGTCCCCTGCCGCCGGTCCGTTCCCGTTTGCTATCTGGATGAGCATGAACTTAGGGGTCTGAAGCATCTCAAGCCCGGCGGGGTCCTTGACATAGACCGTATGCTCTTTTACCCATCGGTAGATAGCCCTGGCCTGCTCCAGCCGGTTAGGGAAGCGCCGAACTATGTTTTGAGCCGAGAGGATGACCATAGGGTCATGCCCGCCTTCACGGGCGAGCTGCACCATCTTTTTGACGGTGCGGTTAATAGCGGTTTCGCCGTACCCTATATCCATCCTCTCGGCAAGCATTTTTAATTCAATTAATTCCCGGGCTCCGCATCAGCTCCGGATGCCGCCTCGGGCTTTGCAGCAGCGGGTTTTTCCGCCTCGGGCTTTATCTGGCCGTTCTTTATGCCGAGCTGCCTTATGATGGCGGCCCTTTCCTCCTCGCTGATGTCCAGCATGTCCTCGCCTATAGAGCACGGATTGCCGTCCAGCACCCCCATGGGCAGGGTGCCTTTATACGGGTAAAAATGGCCATCGGCCGTTTTGACGCCCCTCTTGCCGCCTTCGCTTGCAAATACGCCTTTCACGCCCATACTAATTCAAGCCTCCTTTTCCTTTTCCGTTCCCGTTGGATTTTTTTACCGCGACGTTTTCCGCGGCAATGGCTTCTGCCGCCTGGCCCCCGGGCACCGCCGCGCTTTCAGACTTCGGCTTTAACTGCTCCCCGCAGCCGCCGCAGTGCGAATCCTCGTTAAATTCGGCTGCCGTAAGCTCTTCCTCTGCGCCGCATCCTGGGCAGACATACATAAGCGGCTTAAGCTCCGCATCAGCCCAGTCAAAAAAGGCGTTGATGTAATCATCGGCCTGACCAGAGTCAAAAAACCTGTCGAATTTTTTAAGAGTATCCATAAGGGACTCTCGCGTAATAGCGCCATCCGCGTATTGGTCCACAACCTCGGAGCCGAAAGCAAACCGCAGGCCGTCCAGCACGTTCTGGAAGTTTTTGTCCCCCACCTCTATCATTTTTTTAAGCTTTTTCAAAAAGCTCATAGCAGCTCCAAAGTTCACATCTTCCTCCTCTGTTACAGATATCGGCTGCGCCTGGCGGGAGGGAGGGGCCAGCTCGCCGGCCGAAGAAGGGGAAACCGGCTGCTTCAGCTCCTCCCTCGCTGGGGGAGGGACAGGCCCCCGATTCGGAGCGTTATGCATATACGCAAGCTTTTCCCGCTGGAAAGAGATGAGGTTGTCTATGGGCTTTACGATGCGGTCTATGAGACCCGGGATCGCCGGCCCGACCGTCTCGATTATCTTGTTCAGGGCAGAAGGCGGCTCCGCGGGCCCCGCGCCCGGAAACACCAGGGCGGCCAGCTCCTTGAGCTCGTTCATTTTTGCTATGGGATCAAACTTTTCAGGCTGCTCGCTGAGCTTTGCCAGGAGCATTTTTTCCGCAAGGTCTTCCAGAGCGTTTTTTTCTTTGGTCTTGCTATCCAGCTTTTCAAGTAGCCTTTCAAGTAGACGGTCTGTAGAACTTGGTCCGCTTTGCGCGGGCATGGCATTTTTCATGACATCTATGCCTGCGGAGAAAGCCTCCCCCATTATTTTAGCTGTATCGTTGCTGCCCTCCCGGGCTTTGAATCCTGGAATATTCTGGAGGTTGGCGGCCAGCTCGCCCACGGCTTTGATCATGCCCGGATAGTCGATAGTAGGAGTGGGAGGCGCAGCCTGGGCGGCCTGAGGGAACGAAAAGTTGAAGGTAAGCGGGGTCACCCCTTTGGCCATGCCGGGCTTCCCTTGCTGATAAATGAAAATCTGGTACTCGCCGGTCCTTGATTCCAGGCCCCAGGGGTTTGCTTCCACAATCTTGTGTATTTCGGTTTCGATGTCCTGCCAGGTCTCATAATTTTTTATGTCCTGGAGAAAAGAGCGCCTGCCATTAGGCTCCACGCGGTAGAGCTTGAAATAATAACCTTCCGTGCAGGGACAGCGGGAAAGGAGGCCCAGTATATGGGCACCTTCAAGAGAATCGTTAATGCCCGATTCGTCAAATTCTTCCACGCTTCAAGAATGGACTTTTAAAATCCTGAAATCAATAGCGATTTTAATAGACATTTTGCCCTTTCTTTTAAACGCTTTTTTGCGGGGATGGTTTTAAAAGAATAAAAGACCCCGCCGTTTCAAGCATGGTCTTTTAGCGTCCGTTTTTGCTGTCTATGCCGCTTTTTTAAGTTCCTTGCCTATGGACGTCATAAGGTCCCACATGCGGAAAAGTTTTGTTTCCGCCTCGTAGCAGAGGTTTTTTATGTCCCCGGATAAATCATTCAGGTCCTCTCCGGAGTCCGCCAACGCGCCGATCACCGCGTTAACGGAAAGCACAAAGCGGAAGGCCTTCGTTATCTTGTCGCACTGCTCCTGCACTTCCTCCGGCGCAAGCTCCCTGACTTTTTCCTTGAGGATGTCCTTTTTTCTTGCTCATGATACCCTCCAACGTTTTCGATTTACGGGCAATAAAAAAGCCCGAGTGTTATCGGAGGTTTTGTCAAGAGGTTTTTGAGGGGGTGAAAAAATATTTTTTACGGCAGAAAAAAGGCTTTTACGCCCACCACTCCACGGCCTTCACCGTGGCCCGGAAGGCGTCCTTACGCCTGATCTCCTCGATGAAAAAGACGGTGCCGTTAAACGTATCATTTTGGATGGCTATCGTGTCGCCCACATTCAGGTCAAAATTCTCCCAGAAAATATCGAATTGAACGGTGAGGGTCGGGTTTTTGCGCTCGATGAGCATATGGGCCAAAACGCTCTGCGCCATGCCGGACAGCCGCACAGCCTCAAACTGAATGTCTTTCCGGAACACGCCGTAAACGCCCTGGCTGCCCGCGTCCTGGGCCGTGGCCGTCCCCAGCCAGCCGGACTGGCTTTTGCCCGGAATGGTCGTGTACTGCCTGTCGTAGGAGGCCACAATATAATTGGCGATCTTCCGCCAGTCGGTCTTCCCGAAGACGAAGGCCCCAAACTTGCCTGCCAGGTCGTCCTTGGTAATGGTCCTCACCGGCGCGGGCGCGGAATCCGGCACTACATTCAGCCGCCACAGGCCGTCGTTGTAAACCAGCGTGCTGCGGGACTCCCATGCCAGCTGGCTCAGCCACTGGCTGGGCTTTATCAGTTTATCCAGACAGAAGGCCAGCCTGTAGCCGTTTGCCGCGTAGAATGAGGCCGCGGCGGAAAACGAGTCCCCCTCAATGTCTCCGCTCCCGAATATCCCGCTTGCCACCTGAAGCATGTGCTTTATCACCGCATCCGGCCTGCCGATAACCGCCCCGGGGGTTCCGGTGTATGTGCCGTAGCCGTCATCCGCGTAACCGTTCACTACCGCATGGAAGCGCTCCACCGTCAGGGTGGAGACTATGGAGCCCTCCTTGCTCGCCTGCCCGGTCTTGGCCACCGTGCCCACTTTTTGCACGCCCGTATACCATATTTTTTCCTTTTTTTCAGGGGACCTGAACAAGGTCCCCTCTTATGTTTTTTCAGTGCGGCCTTCCCGGCCGGATTATCCGGCTGTTGCCCGCGATCTCGTTCATAACGAAAAGCTGCGCCTTTTGCAGTAAAAGGGAAATCTCCTGCAGGCTCGTCTCCTTGTCGCCTTCTTCCCCCTGGGGACTTATGGCTATGCCGTTGCCCATGTCCTCGATTTTCAGCTCTTTAAGCAATCCCATCACCTCCTTTCATAAAGCAGATATCCGCTTCCTGGCCCTGATCACATGCTCCCGCTTGAGGTATCCCCTGGCGGCCGGGTCCGCCAGGCATTCCTGGATTGCCCCATCAATGAGCTTTTCCGCGAGCTTGTCCATCTCAAGAAGAGCGTCACTCCGGACAATCAGATCGTTTTCCCTGGCCGCCGTCTTCACCCTGATTTTGCTTATGATCCCGTACATGTAAAAAACCCTCCTTTATGTTTTTTCGCGTTTAAATTGCACACATCGTTTTTAAACTTTTTATTTTTATAATTCTCTGGACATGAAAAATGGAACTTTTTTTAATGCAAAACAACTGCACCACTGCACCACTTTTGCGTTTTTTTGATATAAGTGATTGATTTAATACAAAAAAATCGTGGTGCAGTTGTATTATTTTACTGTTCTGTTTGAAAAAATTAAGTATTTGATTTATAGTGTTTTTTTGAGTGGTGCAGTCCAAAAAAAATCCATTTTGCTGCACCACCAACTGCACCACGCTGCACCACCAACTGCACCACCAACTGCACCACGATTTTATATATATATATCCAATAGTTATATTAAAAGTGGTGCAGTGGTGCAGCATTTTTAGCGATCTGACTTCAAACTTTTCAAAACGATGTTTTAGAAAAAAAAGAAAAGAGTTTAAAAAAAAGGAAAAAACTGTTGAGCAGAGTGGTAAAAATGTGAAATTGCCCGCCGGGGTTTCCATTTCTCCGGGGTTTTGTGCCCCATTTTTCCAAATTTTCCTCCCGTGGGGAACATCCCGGCTTGCGGCCCATGGCCGTGGGGCGGAGTATCCGCCTTTGTCCCCGGCCATGACGCAGCCATTTGCCCCAGGACGGCCCGAAAGCCCCTGGGCAGTGGGTAAGGCGCGGCAATCGGAAAGCCGCCCTGCGGCCTGGTTTGAATTGGTAGCGGCCATAATCATCTGAGGATCACCTTTCTGAATTTGTAAAAGCGCTCCCCCCGGGCGATCCGCCAGTAGTCCCCCAGGTCCTTCCCCTTTGGTGTGACGAGCTCCCAGCCGCTTTTCTCCAGGAACTGCCTCTCGTTCTTGAGCCGGTTCACAAACTTGGCGGCCGTATTCATGGGGTTGAATATGCCGTTGTTTTTGGCGTACCTGTCCAGGGCGCTTGTGATCTCCCCGGCCGTGGCCACGAACTCCATGCGGCACTCGCTCCAGCGGTCCCCCTTCTCGCCGGTCTTGATATCGGGGACCGTTTTGATCATCTCTATAAAATAGTCCTGGTGCGTGTAGGCAAAAAGGTTCTGGCCCTCGTATTCCTGGTAGTCCCGGTTGCTCAGGGGCAGGGGTTCGACGTCCTTCATCTTGAGCTGATATTCACGCACAAGGCCGTCCAGGAGCTTCACGACCTGGCTTGAGGCCGTCCCTGCGTCTTTGGACTTCCTGTCCTGATACTCTACCCATGCCTTCCATATCTCCCAGTCCTCGATCTCCGTGCCGGCCAGCGCGTCATTTTCATCGTGCATGTACTTAAGTATCTTCCGGAGGATGAGGATCATAAGGGCCAGGTGCTCATCCATGCGGTTTTTGGAGTGCCCCTTAAAGGCCTCCCTGAGCGTGGTCATGAACACTTTTCTATCGTCAAGGTGCGGCAGGACCTCAGCGCCCATGAACTTCAATATGGAAGAAAGGACCAGATTTCTATTTTGTAAAATCTTCTCGTAAACGTCGCTTTCAACAAAGGCTGCGTTTCCCCATCTGTGGCGGTCCACGCTGATGTCGGCCATGCGGGTGAGCTCCGCCACCTGCTCGAACGGGTCTATGGCGGTAATGCCAATCAGCGCATCCGGCTTTTCCTTTACCGTATCGCGGTCCGTGCCGGCCTTTCTTTTCCTTTTCTGGCCGCCCGTGGCGGACAGGCGCATGAACCTGGAAGAGCCTTTGGTCCTGTCCTCTTCCTCAAAATCGTCGAGGATGACCAGCGGGTTCTCCGAGCTTATCGTGTATAGGCTGGCGGTCGTTATTTCCCCCAGCTCTATGGTGCCGTAATATATGATGGACCCCATTTTAAAGACGACCGTTTTGCCCGAGCTGGAGGCCCCGGACAGGTAAAGCAGCAGGCGCGAGGGGCAAAAGCCTAACATGAACCCGGAAAGCAGCCAGCAGAGTATGAAATATCTCTGCTCTGGCTCCGTGGCTATGTTATCGAGCACCAGTTCCTTTAAGAGCCGCAGGCCCTCCGTTACGTCCGCGTCCGGGTCGAAGGTGAAGGGCTGCATTTCGTCCGAGGCCTTCAGGAGCACGCCGTCATCGTTGAGCGCGTTGGTTATTTCCTCTATCCCGGCGGGAGACAGCTTGATTATTTTTTTGTTGGGGCTGTTGAAATTAAAAAACAGGGTGCGCTTTGAGATGTCCGTGGTCTTCCAGGAGAGTATCTTTAGCGGCGAGCCGTGCAGATATATCTTGCTGGCCAGAATCTCCCATATGGACCGGCCGGGCTCCCGCGTGGGGATCAGCCGCCCGGTCTTCGCGTACATGAGGGAGTTGAACTCCCGGTTATTGCCCACTTCGTACAGGCTGTCGTGGTAAAAAATAAGGGCCCGTTGCCCTTCGGTGAAATAACGGCCGCGGCGGCCGAAATATTTAAAGACGAGGTCCGCCAAATAGTCCGCGTTGTACTTGCCGCCTTTCTCGGCCTCCACCTGGTTCATATGCTTGTTTATTTCTTCGCGGATCTCCGTGGCGGCCTCTATCTGCTCCAGGACAGCTTTTTTTGTGAACCCGAGCTTTACCAGGCGGTCCACGTAGGCAAGCATTTCGGCCTCGGGCAGGTTATCCAGGAGGCGGAATATCTCACGCTCCTTGAGGAGCCCCAGGCGGTCCTCCATGCTTTCAGCGGCCGATATCTGAAGCAGCTCCCAGCCGATGTAATCAACGGCGTTTTCCTTCAGGGCCTTGATGTCTATCCGGCAGCCGAGCTTTTGAATGTATTCGTCCGGGTCCTTCCGGTATTCGGGAGTCCCCTCCGGGCCCGAAGGATGAAGGATTATTTTAATATTTTGCCCAAAAAGCTCCTTGCAAATTCTGCGGGTGTTCTTCACTCCCGCGGCGTCATTGTCCAGCCAGAGGTATATTCTCTTTTCCTTCAGCGCCTCGATCGCGCTGATCTGGTACCCGGCGGGCTTGCCGATAAAGGCCGCAACGCTCCTTATGCCGGCATCGAGACAGGAAAGGCGGTCGTTCTCACCTTCAACTATGAATATTTCGTCTCCCTTAAGCGCGTCCTGGCCATAGAACCGCCATTCTTTGGCGCGATAGTCGTTAGGCAGCTGCCATTCCTTTTGCCTGGCGGGGTCCTTGAAGGTGAAATGCAAAACCCTTCCGCCCGCAAAATGCGGAAATATGGCCACGCCGGCGGGAAGCAAATCATAAAGGCCCCCGTCCCCGTTTTCGCCCTTTTTCTTCCGGACCAGGCCGGAGGCTATAAGGTCTTCCTCGCTGAAATTTTTTGCAAGCTGCTCATGGAGTTTCCCGTCGGACCACCCTGCCCTTGCGGCACTGATCACGTTTTCCTTGTGGCCGCGCTTTTCGGCCAGATACGCTTTTGCCTCAGGGCATGAAAGGAGGGAATGATAATAATCGGCCGCCGCCATGAATATGCGGTCCGGCACGGAAAGCTTTTTCTTTTGCTTTGTTAGTGGGATGCCTGCAAAGGCGGCCGCCATCTCCAGCGCCTGGGCCTCGTCCACATGGTGGAAATGCATCAGAAAATCGATAGCGGAGCCGCCCCGGGGCGGATTGCACTGAAAGCAGTTAAAAAGGTCCTCCTTTATCCTGAAGCAGTCATGCCCGCCGCAAAATGGACACTCGTCCAGGAAGTGCCGCCCCATCTTGACGCCGGTTTCCTTTGTTATGAGCTGCTGTAAGTCTACCGCCTGCTTTACCCTCTCGAAATCAGACAAGACCTCTATGTCTCCCGTGGACGTGAATTTTACAGATCGCTTGAAGTGATGACGTTGCAGCCTTCGTGCCTCAGCATGCGGCCCAGAAACATGGCCAGCATTTCGTCGCGCAGCTCCGGGTGATCCACAAATTTCTGGCGTTCCTCGTCGGAGGCCTTCATCTCCGGGACGCAGCAGGAAAAATCCGGGCAACACTCTCCATATTCCGTATTGTGGATGGAATTGCCCGTAAGCCATTCCTGCATTTGATGCTCAAGAATTTCTCTGTAATGCTTGCCTCTTTTTCTAAATTCAGGCATCGTTGCCATCCTCCTTCAGCATTGCGACCTCTTTTGGGTTCCAGGGCCAGTCCAGAGGCCCGTAAAAAGGGCAGATATCTTTTGCAGGCTTGCCCCCGATCTCCGCTTTGCACCCCAGGCATTGAACGCCGAAAATGCCCACGTGTTCTCTGAACCTCATCAGCAACTCGATGTTATATGCGCACCGGGGAATGACCTTCAAAGGGATGTTCATCAGTCCTCGTCTATCACCGGAGGCACATGCTTTTCGCCGGCCATCTGCTCGATCACGCAGTTTTCGCAATGGTGCCCATGCAGGGCATTTCCTTTAACCCTGCGGCGATCGCCGCCCGGAGCCTCCTGTGGCCAGCCACGACTTCAAAGCGGCCGTTGCCCTTTACGGGCCGCACAAGAACGGGCTGAAGGACTCCCTTGGCCTTAACTGACGCCGTGAGCTCTTCCATTCCAGCCTTGTTAAAAGTTTTTCTGTAATTGCTTTTAGACTCCGTAAGTTTTTTGATTTCGATAAATTGGAATCCTTGATTTTCCGCCTGTCCCTTCTTCATATCTTTTTCACCCCTTCGATGTGATGTTTGCCCAGGCCGTATATCCCCTTTGGCCCCTCAAAGATGAAAACGCCGGTGTTTGGAAACATCCTGGTGAGGACGCCGAGCACAGTTTCCCTTCCCGCGTCCCGCCATTTAATGCTGACTTCGTACCGTTTGCCTATCTCCAGCCCCTCAATCCCGCTCATCCATGTCCCCCCGCAAAGACAGCTCCAATTGTTTCTCCCTGGCCTGAAGGCGGCCAAGCTCTTTTTCATATTCCCCGGCGCTCATAGCCCCGTCCGCCTTCTTCCAGAACAGCACGCCCATTTCCCTGTGCACCCGCTCCAGCTCGTCCTTTATTTCGCGGACCTTATTGATGCCCGCCTCCAGTGCGCGTAATAGAGCTGCTGCAGCTCTTGGTAGTCAATGTGCATGCCCGTGGCCTTCTGTATCGTTAGTTGGAGCGCGGTAAATTCGTTATCAGAGGAAAGCCCCCTGGAATTGTTAAAGACCGTCTCCAGGAGCACTGGCAGGCCCTTCTTCCTGAATATCCGTCCAAGCTCGTAATCGGTCGGCATTTGTGCCCTATTCGCCGCCATTGCCGTCCGGGGCTTCTTTACGGTTTGCCTCCATGCGAGTAAACTCCTGGTGCTGGTGCCGGATACGGTCCATAACTGAGCCTATGCCTATGCTCACTTCCCTCGCAAAATGCTGCGAAGCCCTGATGCTCCGGACCTCGGCAAATATTCCCTGGAATATGACGGCCGTTAAAGGCTCCCCGGCGGGGTAACGCAGTTCGTCAAGGGTTTCCTCTCTCAGATCCTGGAGTATCTTCAGGGCCTCCCTTGCGTCGTCTTTTATTTCCTGCAGTCTCTGCAGCTTCATGACGTCCATGTCCATCTATTTTTCTTCCTCCTTGCCATTGTCATCGCCGTTGCCCTCCACAAAATAAGCCGCAATGAGCTTATTTCCATCGAAATAAACAAAATATCCCTTAAGCCACAAATCGACAATAGCTTCGAAGGGATTCTTTTTCCCTGGCAAAAGGTCCTGCACAACAGCCCAAGCCGCAGCCCTCGCCGCATCCCAAGCCGCAGCCCTCGCCGCATCCCAAGCCGCAGCCCTCGCCGCAGCCCTCGCCGCATCCCAAGCCGCAGCCCTCGCCGCAGCCCAAGCCGCAGCCCTCGCCGCATCCCAAGCCGCAGCCCTCGCCGCATCCCACGCCGCAGCCCACGCCGCAGCCC
>JAKAJM010000022.1 GCA_021813765.1 Nitrospirota bacterium | reverse complement strand
CCAGGGACCATACGGAAAGGATGCTCTCTTCCATGGGAGCGGACGTAGCGGAAGAAAAGAAGGCAGACGGCTCGCATATAGTAAGGGTGAAAAAACCGGCCGGTGAGCTGGGCCCTTTTGAGATTACGGTACCCGGCGATTTCTCTTCTGCCGCATTCTTTATTGTGGGCGCGCTGATAACCGGAAATTCCGAGGTGCTCATAAAAAATGTCTGCCTGAACCCGACAAGGACCGGCCTTTTGTACGCTCTGAAAGAGATGGGGGCGACGATAGGCATAAAAAATAAAAGGACGGTTTCGGGTGAGCCCGTCGGAGACCTTCATATTGAAGGGGAGCAGGAGCTGAAGGCGGTCACTGTGAGCGGAACCTCGATTCCGCTCATGATTGACGAGATCCCAATCCTGTGCGTCGCCGCCGCCTGTGCGCAGGGCCGTTCGGAGATACGCGGGGCAAAAGAGCTCCGTGTGAAGGAATCGGACCGCATAAAAGCCATGGCCGCAGGGCTTTCTGCCATGGGTATCAAGGTTGAGGAATTCGAAGACGGACTGGCCATAACCGGGGGGAAAATGACAGGGGCAAGGGTAGATCCGTTCGGGGACCACAGGATCGCCATGTCTTTTGCCATAGCGGGACTGGCTGCCTCCGGGGCCACGGAAATAGAAAACGGAGAGGAATCCGTAAAAATATCATACCCGGAATTTTTTAACACACTGGATGAATTAAGGGATGTTCCCCGCCATGGTTGATCCGCTTGGGTAAGGTCGTTGCCATAGACGGTCCTTCCGGGGCCGGCAAGAGCACATTGGCAAAGTCGCTTGCCGCGGCCCTGGGTTTTGAGTACCTGGACACTGGGGCCCTTTACAGAGCCGCCGCCCTGGCCTTGAGGGCCAGAGGCGTTACGCCGGAAGACGACGACGGCAGGATCGCCTCCGCGCTCAATGGCGTCAGCATCGACTTCAGGGAGGGGCGCGTTTATCTGGACGGCAGGGACGTCTCTGAAGAGATAAGGACAAAGGAGGCCGGCCATTACTCCTCCGTTTTCTCGGCCCGCAAGCCGGTGAGGGATTTCCTGCTGCCCCTGCAAAGGGAATTTTCCTCCGCAAACGGCAAAAACAGGAACCTGGTGGTCGAAGGCCGGGACATGACCACCGTGGTATTCCCTGGCGCATGGAAAAAATTCTACCTGGACGCCTCGCTTCGTGAGCGGGCACGCAGAAGATATGAGCAGATGGCCGCCATGGGCAAACATATATCCATGGAAGACGCCATGGAAGACGTGGCCCTGCGTGACAGTCGTGACTCTTCGCGGGAAATAGCGCCTCTGAAAAAAGGCGAGGACGCCTTCTATCTGGACACAACGGACCTTTCGGCCTCACAGGTGCTCAGAAAGATGGTCGAAGTAATAAAGGGATGCGGCCCGGAAAAGAAAAATGAAAAATAAACTTGAAATAAAATGAAAAACTGTTATTTTGCGTTTAAAAACTTGTTTTTTGTTTATTTCCGGGCGTACAACTGCCTGGAGGTCACAGGCAGGGAGTTCATACCGCGCGAGGGCGGCCTGATAGTGATCTCCAACCACTCGAGCTATCTGGACCCTCTCATAATAGGGGCAGCGGTAGACCGCAGGATGACATACCTGGCTAAAAAAGAGCTTTTCACAAATCCGCTCATAGGAAGGTTCGTAAGCAGCTTCTCTCTGCCCGTGAGCCGTGAAGGCTCGTCGCATACGACGATCAAGGAGACTGTTAAAAGGCTCTGCGGCGGGGAGGCCATCGCCATGTTCCCGGCGGGCGAAAGGGACAAAGCAGGGGACGGATCGGGGGCGGGCTTTAAACGCGGACTTGAGCTTCTGGCAAGGCTTTCGAAGGTGCCCGTGCTGCCTGCCTATATAAAGGGGGCTGACAGGTCGCTTCCCGTGGGGAGGAAATTTCCCCGTCCGGCCAGGATTTCCGTGAGGTTCGCACCCTGCCTGCCGCCTGACTGCGCGGATGCGGAAGGCGAAAGCATCATATCCCGCGCCATCGAGAGCATAGGGAGGCTTAAAACAGCATGAAACTGGTCGTCGCCAAGAGCGCTGGCTTTTGCTTCGGGGTAAAACGGGCTATAAACAAAGCATTCGAGGTGGCGCTGAGGGAGAAAAACGTCTTCACCCTGGGCCCTATAATTCACAACCCGCAGGTGATAGACGCGCTTGCCGCAAAGGGCATAGGGGTGGCCAATGATATCGCCGAACTTAAGCGGGCAGGCGCAAAAAAGGTCATCATACGGACGCACGGCATTTCCCTAGAGGACCGCAACATGCTTGAAGAAGAGGGCTTCGAGCTGATGGACCTGACCTGCCCCTATGTCCAAAAAGCCCAGCGTTATGCTAAACTTCTTAAGGATGAAGGCTACCAGGTTGTCATCCTGGGTGATATCGAGCACCCCGAAGTAATAGGCCTCAAGAGCTACGCGGGCAAAGATGCCTGGGTGGTCAAGGGATCAGAGGGCTTGTCCAAAGAGATAAAAAACAGGGCCGGCCTCGTCGTGCAGACCACTCAACCCGTGGAAGAGCTTAAGAAACTTGTCTCCAGGCTGATTGAGCAGACCAAGCAGCTTAAGGTTTATAATACAATATGCAGCTCGACCGCTCTTAAGCTCAAGGAGACGGAGGAAGTAGCTACAGGAGTGGACGTCATGCTCGTTGTTGGCGGCAGAAACAGCGCAAACACGACGCAGCTTGCAAGGCTCTGTGAAAATCTCTCCGTAGCTACTCATCATATAGAGACCGCAAGCGAGCTTGAAGAGAACTGGTTCAAAAGGGCCGCAAGGGTCGGGCTTACGGCCGGGGCTTCCACCCCGGATTGGATAATAGATGAAGTTATCAAAGTCTTAAAAGGATACGGGAGGACGTAAAAACAGTGGATATGAACGAAAACGAACTTCAAGAGCTTTATGAGCAGAGTTTCCATGAGATCGAGCCCGGGACCTTGATAAAAGGCAAGGTGATATCGGTCAAGGAAAACGGGATGGTGGTGGATGTAGGCTACAAGTCCGAGGGCTTCATTTCCCGGGATGAGTTCTCCGAGTCGGAGATGGGACAGATGCGCCCGGGTGACGTCCTGGAAGTATATGTGCAGCAGCTTTCCGACAGGGAAGGCATGGTGGTGCTTTCAAGGAGGAAGGCTGTAAGGATAAAGGCCTGGGAACGCATAGAGGAGGCGATGGGCAAAGAGCAGCCGGTCGAGGGCGTCATAACCGGCAAGACCAAGGGCGGCCTTTTCGTTGACGTTTACGGGCTCAAGGCCTTCCTGCCGGGCTCGCACGCCGGGGTAAGGGTGAACGAGATAGACTCGTTCATAGGCAAGTCCCTGATGTTCAAGGTGCTCAAGACCAACAACAAGCACTCTACCCTGGTCGTCTCACGCAAGAGCCTGATCGATGAGGAAAGACAGAAGAAGAAAACGGAGACCCTGAAACACCTCCAGGAAGGCGCCGTGCTTAAAGGCGTTGTCAAGAACATCACCGATTACGGCGCGTTCATAGACCTGGGCGGCATAGACGGTCTGCTCCATATATCGGATATGTCATGGGGGAGGATCTCGCATCCCTCAGAGATGCTCAAGGTTGGCCAGGAAACGGAAGTGCTTGTCCTTAAGTTCGACCCTGAAAATGAGAAAGTCACCCTGGGGTACAAGCAGAAGATGCCCGACCCATGGGGCAATGTGGATGAAAAATATCCAGCCGGGACCAAGGTCGCCGGCAAGGTCGTCAGCATCACGGACTACGGGGCCTTCATAAAGGTGGAAGAAGGACTTGAAGGCCTGGTTCACGTATCCGAGATGGACTGGGCCCCGAAACCCAAGCATCCCTCAAAGTACCTCCAGGCCGGAGAAGAGGTTGAGGCGCTTGTGCTCAAGGCAGACAAGGACGAAAGGAGACTTTCGCTGTCGCTTAAACAGCTTAAGGCCTCTCCCTGGCAGCTTGTCGCGGAAAATTACGCTCCGGGCAAGCCGGTCTCCGGCAAGGTAAAGAGCGTCACCGACTTTGGCGTGTTCATCGGCCTGCCTGAAGGGGTTGACGGCCTTATTCACATCTCCGACCTGTCCTGGACCAAGCACATAAAGCATCCGCAGGAGATAATAAAAAAGGGCCAGAAACTGGACGCAGTCGTCCTGTCCGTGGAGCCCGAAAAGGAGAGGATCGCGCTGGGGGTCAAGCAGCTTAAGCCCGATCCGTGGCTGGAGGAGATACCGCAGAGCCTGCATCTGGGTGACGAAGTCGAGTGCAAGGTGCTAAGGCTTACCGACTTTGGAATATTCGTGGAGATGCAGGGAGAGATAGAAGGCCTGGTCTATTCCTCCGAGGCGATGAAAGACGAGGAAAACCCCCTCAGGGAAGACGATATCATATGGGCCAGGATCATCAAGATCGATCTTGACAACCGCAAGATCGGCCTGAGCATGAAGAATGTCAGGGCGCATCATATTCAGTCTGAGGAATAAAATATTGAAGGGGACCAGGGGAAAAAATTGAAAAAAGTCTGCCTCGTTCTGACGGGCATGGTGCTGCTACTGCTGATAATCGCCGCCGCCATGTCACTTTTCTCCAGGATACAGGCCGGAGAAAAGATCGGTCTCATCAGGATCGAGGGGACGATAACCCGGTCCGGCGAGGTAATTTCCTCTCTTAAGCAGTTTGCGGATGACCCCTCTATAAAGGCCATTGTCCTTCGCATCGACAGTCCCGGGGGCGGAGTGGGCCCCTCTCAGGAGATTTATGAAGAGGTAAAAAAGGCCGCTGCCAAAAAGGACATCGTCGTCTCAATGGGGTCGCTGGCCGCCTCGGGCGGATATTACATCTCTGTTGCGGCCACGAAGATATTCGCAAACCCCGGAACCATAACCGGCTCAATAGGGGTGATAATGGAGGTGCCCAACGTGCAGGGGCTCCTGAGCAAGATCGGGGTGAAGGCGGAGATAATAAAAAGCGGAAAAAACAAGGATATAGGGTCTCTCTTCAAGAGCTTGACCCCCGAGCAGCGCCGCATCCTCCAGGGGACGCTCGACAATGTGCACGAGCAGTTCATCGAGGCCGTGGCGGCCGGCAGAAAAATGCCTGTTGATGTGGTCAGGAAGCTTGCCGACGGGCGCATATTCACCGGCCAGCAGGCCAAGGCGCTTGGCCTTGTTGACCAGCTTGGCGACCTTGAGGACGCCATAAACGCGGCAAAGACGATGGCCGGCATCAAAGGCAGGCCCGTCATTGTGGAAAAAAAGAGGAGCAAGGGCATACTTGGGATCTTCAAATCCAAGGTCTCTTCTTTTTCAGACATCTATCCGTCCTTTAAAATAGGCTATCTATTTGCTCCATAGGGAGGTTATGGAATCATGACTAAATCCGGCCTTATAGAAAAAGTCGCGGCAAAGGTGGAAGGCCTGACCCTCAAGCAGACAGAGATAATAGTGGACACCGTGTTTGACAGCATGAAAGATTCCCTGGCCAAGGGGGACAAGATAGAGATAAGGGGATTTGGCAACTTCAGGCTGAGGGCAAGAAAACCCCGGAGGGCAAGAAACCCCAAGACCGGGGCCAGTGTTGATGTCCCGCAAAAGGTGGCGCTGCATTTCAAGATGGGCAAAGCCCTCAAGGAATCGCTCAACCCGGAGCCTGAAAAGCCTGGCCCGGCCGGGCAGGTCATAGGCCACTCTTAAGATAAAAAAGCCCATAGGCAAAAAACAAAAAAATAAAAAAGTATACCCGGCAGTGCAAAGAAGAGATTTCCTGTCATGGCTGCTCAAATCCGCTTATGGCGCGCTGGGCCTTGGATGCCTGGCTGCCCTGCCCTACCTGTACCGGGACGGCCGTGGAGACATAAAGACTTTTTTCGTAAAGACGATCGACGTGGACGACCTGCCAAGGATAGGGGTAAAACAGGTTGAATTCCCGTTCCGTGGGCTCACCCATAAGGCGTTCGTTGTAAGAAGAGACAAGGACCTTTTCGTGCTGTCCCCTGTGTGCTCCCATATGGGATGCTATGTAAACTGGAACTTTGTCGAAAACGAGTTTTTGTGCCCATGCCATGGCGGCAGATACGACATGACCGGGCGTGTTACCGGCGGCCCTCCCCCAAAGCCTCTCACCAGGCTGCCTCATTTTATCAAGAACGGCTTTTTCTATATCGGCATAAGGGCCTGATCAAAAATGATACGGGCCATTACAAACCTTCTGGATTCATGGTTCGGGATAAAAGAACCTCACAGGAATTTCCTTGCCAGGGCACTGCCTGAAAAAATAAACGTCTCCTACTGCCTTGGGGGCATGGCGTTTACCGCCTTCCTGATTTCGCTCATCACCGGGCTGCTACTGTCTATCTATTACGTGCCCTCCGGCAGGGACGCCTATTCAAGCATGGTGGCGCTCCATGACAAGGTGTGGTTCGGATGGGGAATAAGGAGCATTCATAAATGGAGCGCGAACCTGCTAATAATATTTGTCCTTCTTCACGCCGTCAGGGTTTTCGTGCACAGGGCTTACAGGCCTCCGAGAGAGCTCAACTGGATGGCGGGCGCGATAGGGTTTGTGCTCATAATGGCCTCCGGCTTTACCGGCTATCTGCTGCCGTGGGACCAGAAGGCCTACTGGGCGACGGTAGTGGGCACATCCATGGCAAGGACCGTCCCAGGCGCAGGGCCGCTGATTGAGACCCTTTTGCGCGGAGGGCCGGAGGTTGCCGGAGCGACCCTGGTGCGGTTCTACAGCTTGCACGTCCTGTGGATACCCTTCGGGCTGATGCTTGTCTTCTGGGCCCATTTCCACATGGTAAAGAGACAGGGCATATCGGGCGGCCTATGAGCCAAAATGGAAAGAAAAAAGCGCTCTACCCCTATTATCTGAGGTACGTCCTGCTGGCGGCCCTGCTGGCCATCGAGGCCATAATAGCGACGGCCCTCCTGTATCCGCCCAGAGTAGGCCCGGCCATAGACCTGACGGCCCCATACCAGCCGAGGCCGGAATGGTATTTCCTGTGGATATATCAGCTCCTCAGATATTTCCCCGGCAAATGGGCCATCATGGGCACCGTCTTGCTGCCGTCCATCTTTGTGCTTTCTTTCGTGCTGATACCCTTCATCGACAGAGGCAGAACCGGCAGAAAAAAAGCCATAACGGCCGGGATTATCCTCTTCATTGCCCTTGCGGCCCTGACTCTTATCCCGGTGCTGACCGGACAATAAAAACAAAAGCCCGGCTGCTGCCGGGCAAAATTCAACGTTTCACTTTAACAATTTAAAGCAAACCTATTGATTTAGCAGTGTTTTTCCTTTTGTAAAGAAATGCCTAAAACCCGGCTATTTTGGGGAGCCTGAAGCCTTTACCGCCCTTAAACATCTTGAGCATCTTTTTCATTTCAACGTATTGCTTGACCACGCGGTTAACATCTGAAACATTGGTGCCGCTTCCTATTGCTATGCGTCTTCTCCTGCTTCCGTTCAAGAGATGGTGGTTTCTGCGCTCGGACGGCGTCATGGAGTTGATGACCGCCTCTATCTTGACGAACTCCCTCTCATCCACCTTTACATTCTTGAGCTTTGCGCCCAGGCCGGGTATCATTCCAAGGAGGCTCTCGATGGGGCCCATGCTGCGTACCTTTTTGAGCTGGTCGCGCAGATCTTCAAAAGTGAAGGACTCGGACATCAGCTTCTTGCCCATCTTTTCCGCCTCGGCCAGATCGTATGCGCTCTGCGCCTTTTCTATGAGGGAGAGCACATCGCCCATGCCCAGCACCCTTGAGGCTACCCTATCCGGGTGAAAGGCCTCCAGCATGTCCAGTTTTTCACCGACGCCTATGTACTTGATGGGCTTGCCGGTAACGGCCTTTATCGAGAGGGCGGCGCCGCCTCTGGCATCTCCGTCCATCTTCGTGAGTATTACGCCTTCAACCCCTATTTCCTCGTTGAACGTCTTGGCGATATTGACCGCTTCCTGTCCGGTCATGGAATCTGCCACAAGCAGGGTCTCGTGGGGCGAGGTCTCCTTTTTTATCTCCTTGAGCTCAGCCATCAGGGCCTGGTCTATGTGCAGCCGGCCCGCCGTATCGATGATGACTATGTCTCTAGCTTCAAGTTTTGCCTTCCTGAGCGCTTCTGAGGCCAGGGCCGCGGGCGTCATTTTCTCCCTGGTAAAATGCACCGGGATGTCTATCTGCTTCCCAAGGGTGATAAGCTGGTCCACGGCGGCGGGTCTCTGGAGGTCCGCTGCCACGAGCATGGGCCTTCTGCCCTCTTTTTTGAATATCCTGGCCAGCTTCGCGGAGGTCGTAGTCTTTCCAGAGCCCTGGAGGCCTATCATCATTATTACCGTGGGCGGGTTTGGCGCAAGCTTTATCCTGTCCTCCGAGCCGCCAAGGAGCTGGCATATCTCGCCATGGACGATCTTCACCACCTGCTGCCCGGGTGTGAGACTCTCAAGGACGGCCTTGCCGGTAGCCTTTTCCTTTACCGATGCGATAAAGTCCTTGACCACGCGGAAGTTGACGTCCGCTTCAAGCAGGGCCACCCTCACTTCCTTCAGAGCAAGCTCTATGTCCTGCTCCTTCAGAAGCCCCCTGCCCTTCAGCTTTTTAAATATTCCTTCAAGTCTTTCGCCAAGGTTCTCAAGCATTTTCTATTTTATTTCAACAGCCCCTGTATCTCGTTTGCGATCTCGTCAAATTCATCCGGACTGAACCCCATATGGTGTGCGCGTATGACCCCGTCCTTGTCAATTATGAAAAGGTTTGGTATCCCGCTTACCCCATACTCGTCCGCAATGTCCTTGTCATCCCTTGCAACCGGATAAAGGACCTGAAAATCCTTTACGAAGCTCTTTACCTGCGCATCAGCCCCCGCATCGTCATCTATGGATATGCCAAGCATCGCGAAATCCTTCCCTTTGAACCGGCTGTATATCCTGTTCATCGTCGGGATGGACTCCTGGCACGGAGGGCACCATGTGGCCCAGAAATCAACAACCACGACCTTGCCCTTCATGGAAGAAAGACTTCTGGTCTGCCCATTAATGTCCGTAAGGGAGAAGTCCGGGGCCTGCACGCCGACAACGGGCGTGGAAGGCGCTTTTTTCTTGCAGCCGTACGAAAAGAGAAAGATCAAAGCGCAAACCACTGCGGCAACGGGCAAAAAGAACTTCTTCTTCCGCAAGCTCATATTCCTTTCTAGCCCAGAAGCGAGTCTATCTTGGCCTTCAACTGGGGTTTTGGTACGGCCCCGACTATCTGCTCCACCTTCTCGCCGTTCTTGAAGAATATAAGGGTGGGTATCCCCATTATCTTGTACTTGCTTGCCACATCCGGGTTCTCATCCGTGTTAAGTTTCATGACCTTCATCCTGCCGGCATACTCCCCGGCCAGCTCTTCGACAGTAGGAGCTATTATGCGGCAAGGCCCGCACCACGCAGCCCAGAAATCGACCATGACGAGGCCCCCGAATTTAAGCACTTCATTATCCCAAGTCGCCGATGTAACTGCAGAAACTCCTTCCGCCATATGCCGACCCTCCTGCATGAATTATTAACATTCCGCCCGCGGCAAGACCGCGGCAAATCTCTGTAATTTTTTTTGCTTAATTCATTTCGCGTGAGCGTTTATTCTTTATATTATAATAAAATTTCCTATGATAATTAAAGTCTAAAAACCTGCAGACATAAAAGAGGAGGTCTTTTTTAAATGAGATTGTCAAGGATGCTCGTCCCCACGGTCAGGGAGGTGCCCTCCGAAGCGGTGGCGGAAAGCCATAAGCTCATGCTGCGCGCCGGCTATGTCAGGCAGCTTGCCGCCGGGCTTTACATATATCTGCCCCTGGGCTGGAAGGTAATTGCCAAGATCAACCGCATCCTTCGCGAGGAAATGGAGGCCATAGGGGCGCAGGAGGTCTCCATGCCCGTGCTTCATCCCGCCGAACCGTGGCAGCAGACCGGCAGATGGTTCGATATCAAGGATGAGATGTTCCGGCTCAAGGACAGAGGCGGCAGGGACATGTGCCTGGGCATGACTCATGAGGAGATAATGACCTGGCTCGCCTCCAGGGAGATACGCTCTTACAGGCAGATGCCCCAGATATGGTACCAGATACAGACCAAGCTCCGGGACGAAGCCAGGCCAAAAAGCGGGATCCTTCGCACTCGGGAGTTCCTCATGAAGGACAGTTACAGCTTTGACATCTCCGTGGAAGCCCTGCAAAGGAGCTACAAGCTGCACGAGGACGCCTATCACCGCATATTCACCAGGTGCGGCCTGAAATTCTACCAGGTGGAGTCGGACACCGGCATGATGGGCGGAGCGGCTG
This sequence comes from Nitrospirota bacterium, assembly GCA_021813765.1. GTDB lineage: Bacteria > Nitrospirota > Thermodesulfovibrionia > Thermodesulfovibrionales > JdFR-88 > JAKAEG01. The sequence continues at coordinate 23,401 of JAKAJM010000022.1, read as the reverse complement.
CACATGAGTTCATGGCGGTTAGCGAGGCGGGCGAGGACGAAATAGTGCTCTGCGCGTCCTGCGGCTACCAGGCCAACGTGGAGATCGCGGGCTCGGTGCCCTCTCCTTCCGGTCCGGAAGCGCCTGAAAAAAGCGCAGAAACCGGGCAGGAGGTGCATACGCCTGAAAAGAGGACCGTGGAAGAGGTGAGCCGCTTTCTTAAAGAAGGGCCTGAGCGCTTCATAAAAAGCATTCTTGTCATTGCGGAAAGCGGGCCCGTGCTTGCTCTTGTGCGCGGGGACCAGCAGCTGCACGAAAAAAAGCTCCAGCGCATCATCGGGCCGTTCAGGGCCGCCCTGAAACCGGAGGTAAAAGACATCCTGGGCGTGGAGGCGGGATTCATAGGTCCGATGGAGCACGGGGACATAAAGATCATCGCGGACCCGGCACTGAGGACGGGCAGCTACATAACCGGAGCCAACAAACCCCACTATCACCGGCGCGGGGTCGCGGCAGGGACCGATTTTCAGGCTGCGTGGCACGATATCCATGTGGCAAAAGAAGGAGACCTCTGCCCAAAATGCGGCTCTCCGGTCAAACTGGAAAAGGCCATAGAGATAGGGAACATCTTCCAGCTGGGCACAAAATATTCGCAGGCGCTGGGCGCCTTCTTCCTCGATGAGTCGGGAGAGGAAAGGCCCATTATAATGGGCAGCTACGGCATCGGCCCCGCCAGGATAGCGGCCGCCGCCATAGAGCAGAACCATGACAAGGACGGAATGATCTGGCCCGCCAATATCGCGCCCTTTGACGTGGAAGTCATCCCCATTTCGGCGGATGAGCCGGAAGTGGAGTCTGCCGCCTGGAGAATATACGAGGAGCTGGTTTCAGCCGGGATCGAGGCGCTCATAGACGACCGCGACCTGCGGGCCGGTGTAAAATTCAAGGACGCCGACCTGATAGGAATCCCGAAACAGGTGGTCATAGGAGGACGGACCCTGAAGGAAGGCCTTGTTGAGCTTAAGGACAGGAGCACAAAAGAGATACGAAAGGTCAGCCCGCAGGAGGCGGTCGCCATATTAAAAGAGGGCATCTCCGCCGGTGAGGCGGGAAGCGGTATGTGACATGGGAAAAGAGAGAGAAAAGGAAAAAGTCGATTTTATACTGAAGGCGCAATATGTCCTGACAATGGATAATGCCGCCCAAGCGGGCGGCGAGACGGCCAAAGTCAAGCAAAAAAGCCCATGGCTGATAGAGGACGGCGCGGTGGCAGTCCGCGGGGACAGGATAACAGATGTGGGCCCCGCTTCCGAAATAGAAAAGAAATATGACGCCTCCGGCGTCATAGGCGGCAGCGGACGGCTGAAGGCCCTGCTTCCAGGTTTTGTTAACACGCACACCCACGCCGCCATGGTGTATCTGAGGGGGATAGCCGATGACCTGCCGCTAAAAGAGTGGCTCGAAAAACACATCTGGCCGATAGAATCCAAATGGCTCGGCCCGGAGTTCGTAAACGACGCCACGGAGCTTGCCTGCCTGGAGATGCTTAAAAGCGGGATAACCACCTATAACGACATGTATTTCTATGAGACCCATGCGGCCCCGGCCGTAAAGAAATTGGGGATGAGGGCAGTCCTTGGCGCGGGGATACTCGATTTCCCGACCAGGGCCGCCAGGAACAGGGACGAATACTTCGAGCTGGCCAAGGAGCTTATAAACGAATTTTCAAACGACGAACTTATAACGCCCTCGGTGGCCCCTCATGCGCTTTATACCTGCGGGCCGGAGGGACAGAAAATGGCGGCCCGGATGGCGGAGAAATATGACATACCAGTGCACCTGCACCTTTCCGAGACCAGATGGGAAATCGAGGAGATCGAAAAGCTCTACGGGCAAAGGCCGGTGAAATTCCTTGACAGCCTCGGAGTGCTCTCCAGCCGCGTGATAGCCGCCCACTGCGTCTGGCTTGATGAGGAAGAGATTGAGCTCTTGGCAAAGCGGCAAGTCGCGGTCTCGCATTGCGTGGAAAGCAACCTGAAGCTCGTATCCGGGTTCTCGCCCGTTGCGGCGATGATGCGCGCCGGCGTGAACGTTACCTTTGGAACGGACGGTGCGGCCAGCAACAACGACCTGAGCCTGCTTGGAGAAATGGGAACTGCCTCGAAACTCCACAAGACCGTCTCAGGAGACCCCTCGGCCCTCGATGCGAAAACGGTGGTCGAGATGGCCACCATCCGGGGCGCGGAGGCGCTTGGCCTGGGGGACAAAACGGGCTCCATAAAAAAAGGCAAAGCCGCCGACCTGGTCATGCTCGACCTGGACAAGCCCCATCTGACGCCCATCTATAACATATTCTCCCATATCGTGTATGCCGCAAGGCCCTCAGACGTGCAAAACGTGATGGTAAACGGAAGGCTCGCCGTCAGGGACGGGCAGGCCGTAACCGCAGACGAAAAGGAAATTTTACAAAGGGCCAGGCTGTGGGGGGAAAAGATAAAAGATTCGATCTGACAAGCGGGCCCCGGTTGATTTATTTTTGCGGCATACTAGAATTTAGACATGAATACCGAAAAAACCCCGTTTAAGATCTGTCCCTGCTGCAAGCGGGTATGGCCCGGGAGGGATAATTTCCTGTCCGATGGAAAGCTAGCATTGAACGGGTATCAGGCGGATTTTGAAGAACCCGGAGAAGGCCTGTTCATCTTTACCCACACGGCCAAGGATTGCGGCACCAGCATGGCGGTAAAAACGAAAAGCTTCAAGGACCTCTATACCGGGCCGGTTTATGCCAGGCGGGGGCTTGGAACGGAAGATTGCCCCGGGTACTGCCTTGGAGAGTTCAGCCTGAACCGTTGCGACGCAAGGTGCGAGTACGCCTACATAAGGGAGCTGCTCCAGATAATAAACCAGTGGCCCAAAAACAGGACCGCCGCGTAAAAATCAAAAAACATTTATCCTCTGCCTCTAGCTTTTGCAGGCAGGCAGGAAAAGGTTTACCGCCGTTCCGCTGCCCTCTTTGCTTGTTATCTCCACGGCGCCGTTCATCTTCGCCATCATCTTTTTTATCATAACCAAGCCGAGGCCGGTCCCGTTAGGTTTTGTGGTGTAAAAAGGCTTGAACAGGTTTTTCAGCTCCTGCGAGGGTATGCCCCGCCCGTTGTCCTTCACGGTTATGAACACGACCGTTTCCAGTTGCCCCGCGCGGATGGTAATCCTGGGCCTTTCGGCGCCGGCCAGGGCATCGGCCGCGTTTGAAAAGATGTTCAAAAGCACCTGCTGGAGCGCCCTGGGGTCGGCAAGGACTCCCTCCACTTCCGGGCCTATGTCCGCGCTTATCTCTATACCCCTGTTCAAAAAATCCCTCCCCGCAAGGTCCAGGAACTTTTTCAAATATTCCGGCACGGAGATGCCCGTTATCTCCACGTCCTCGAACATGTTGAAGTTCCGCAGGGACTTCAAAAGGAACTCAACGCGCACAAGCTGCTCCAGGGCAGTTTCCAGGCTTTTTTCTATCTCATCCGTGCTGCATCCGCAGAGCTTTTCCTTGAGGACGGAAAGGATGAGCTTGACCGTGTTTACCGGGTTGCCTATCTCATGCCTTATGCCGCTGAACACGTAGCCGATGCTGTCCATCAGCGTTGCGGCACTGGCGATCGATTCAAGCCTTTTTTTCTGTGTAATGTCCCTGCCTATGTGTATCATGCCCGTCAGCCTGTGGCCGGCATCGAACCTGGGAATGGATGTTATTTCCAGGAATTTTTTAAGATGAGGCTCGAAAAACTCCGTGGTGCCGGGCTGCATGTCCTTCAGAACGGCGCAGCTCGGGCATTTTTCGGGAGGACATTCCTTGCCGTGATAATATTCAAAACACTTTGCCCCGGATTTTTCGTCAGACCGCAGCCCCAGTATGGATTCAGCGGCCCTGTTTGCGCGGATTATATTGTAGTCCGTGTCATGAATGGTGATCATCTCGGTTATCTGGTTGAAAACGTCTTCCCAGTCACGCTCGGACTGCGATACCCTCTCCTCCATCCGCACCTTGTCCGTTATGTCCTCAAGAAGGCACATCACCGCCGTTATGTTTCCTGTCTCCCCCCTAAGGGGAGAGATTGCAAAGTTCAGGTCTACGGAGGAGCCGTCCTTCCTGCTTCTCTTCATCCTTACTCCGCTTATTGTTTCCCCGCGTCTTGCCCTGCTCAGAAATGCCTCTATCTGCTTCCGCCCCTTTTCCCTCTCCATGATAAACTGGAATGAAGAGCCCTTCACTTCCTCTTCCCGCCACCCGAAGATCCGCTCGGCTGAAGGGCTCCACAGGGTGATGATACCTTCAAGGTCAAGGGTGATGATCGCAAGAGGCGATGCCGCTACCAGGGACCTGAGCGTATCGGCTGCTTTGCGTGAGACTTCCTTCAGTTTGCGGCTGCCTGTAACATCCCGCACCACCTCGATGCCCGCAAAGACCCTCCCTTCGTCGTCCGTGAGGGGCGAAGCGGTTATATCAATGTATCTTGTGCCCCTTCCTGTCTTGACTTCCCTTTCGATCCGGTGGACTTTGCCGTCCTCAAAGCACAGCTCTATCTGGCAGCTTTCGCAGACCCGGCTGTTGTTTTCATACGCCTTATAGCAGTACTCGCCGATATGCTTTCCAGACGATGCAATGGAAGATTCGTTCTGATAGATGATCCTGAAGCCGGTGTCCTGAATGGTAACGGAATCTCCGATCGCGGAGAGTATCGAGCACAGGTCCAGCCTGGGGGCCTTTTTCCCCGGAGGCTTGTTCTCAATGTTGATCTTGCGCATGTCTGGTTTTTATCTTTTTTTCGTTGCAGCTTCAGAACGGACGGGGAGAAGACGTGCTTTTCGTGCAGATTTATAAAGTCGAAGCCTTAAAAAATTATAACATTACAAATTTTTTTCTTTCAACCAGGTAAAATTTACTCGAGTCTTGTTCTTCCTTCCAGCGACTTTTTCATTGTCACTTCGTCGGCAAACTCGATGTCGCCCCCAAGGGGAAGCCCGTAGGCGATCCTTGTCACGGCAACATTAAAAGGGCTCAGGGCCTCTCTTATATGCCTGGCCGTAACCTCGCCCCTTGTGTTGGGGTTGGTTGCGATAACCACCTCCTCCACCGCGCAGTCCGGGGAAGAGACCCTGTCCACCAGTTCCTTTATCCTGAGCATCGAAGGCGTTATGCCGTCGATGGGTGAGAGGGAGCCCTGAAGCACATGGTAGAGGCCGTTATAGCCGCCGGAGCGTTCCACCACGAGTATATTGCTGGGCTCCTCCACAACGCATATCCTTTTTCTGTCCCTGAGGGAATCCCGGCATATCTCGCAGGTGTCCGCATCCGTTATGTTAAAGCAGCTTCGGCAAAACCGGGCGTTCTCCTTGAGGGCGGTTATAGCCCCTGCCAGGGCCAGGGCGTCCTCGTCCTTCATATTGAGTATGAAAAACGCCAGCCGCTGGGCGCTTTTCCTCCCGACGCCCGGAAGTTTCGTAAGCTGCTCTATCAGGTTTTCTATCACACCCCTGGCCATCTTTTTTCCGCCTTATGCCCCGAACATCCCGCCGAGTCCGCCCATGCCTGGGATATTCAGCCCGCCGGCAAGGCGGTTCATCTCATCGCTTACCATCTGCCTGGCGCGTCTCAGAGCCTCGTTCGTAGCCGCCAGTATCAGGTCCTCAAGCATTTCAACGTCGTCGGGGTTGACCACATCCTTTTCGATCTTTATGGAGACCACTTCTCCCGATCCGTTCGCCTTTACAGTGACCATACCGCCCCCGGCGGTTGCCTCGGCCGTCTTGTTCTTGGCCTCTTCCTGGAGCCTCTGCATCTCGGCCTGAAGCTTCTGCGCCTCGCGCAGCATGTTACCAAGCATCTTCTTTGACATTCCCAGTCCCTCCGTATTTTTAATTTTGTTTTCTTTAAAATCCGGCAGCAAAAAAAATAAAATAAAAGTTAAAATTGCGCCTCAAAAAAATCCGGGACGACAGCCCTTCACTTGCTTTCGTTCACGTCCACGACCTTGCCGTCGAAAAGGTCCAGCGCCTCGCGCGTAAATGGCATGGAAGCGGCCTTTTGGCGCAGGTCCTTTTTTGAAAGTCCGGCACCGCGTTCCGCGGATATGCTTAATTTAAGGGGGGCGCCAAAAAGCGCGGAGGCTTCCTCTTCCAGCCATTTCTGGTCTTTTTTCAGATACTCCTCGAAAAGCTCCGTGTTCATCCCCTTTGGAAAACTGAAGACAAGCTCTTTTCCGTCCCTTATCGAAACGTCAGCCGTGGCAAAGGCCGAAATGACCATCGGATTTTTTGCGCGTTCGGCCAGAGCGGCAAATATCCCTCCCGCATCCCCAGGTCCGGCAGTTTTCATTGCGCCGGGAGGATCTTTGGGCTCATCGTCACCGGCCGGGTCGGGGGTCTTTTTGTTTTTGCCCTTAATATCTTCCTCCGGAGCTTTGTCCTCCCCGGCCTCCTCCCCGTTATCCGGTTGGACAGAAACATCGCCCACCATGGCCTTTTTCGGCGCCGGAGCATGAGCGGCCGGACGGGAAGGCCTGCCTGCGGAAGGCACGTTTTTCTCTTCAGGGCCTGACGTATATTCCGCGGCTATACGCGCGCCTGGCCCCAGTTTCCTCAGGGCCTCTCCAACCGGCAGAAAACTCCCAAAATAACTGGCCTTAAGCAAGGACACCTCAAGCGCCACCCTGGGGTTGGAGGAGAACCTGAGACCGGTCTCCGCCCTCAAAAACTCAGACAGGAGCGCCAGCACCTGCTCGGATGAGGCCGTTTGGGAGAGCGTCTTAAGGACCTCCCTGTCCTGCTCACCCATCTCGAGCGCCTCGTCCGGTTTCCTTGAAAGCTTGTACACAAGAAGGTCCCTGGTCAGCTTTACAATATCCTTTAGTATCTGCCTTGCGTCCGCACCCCTGTCCGCAAAGCCCGCGATCTCCTCAAGGACCTCCTCCCTGCGGCCATCGATAACAGCGCCCAAGAGCGCGGCAAGGTTTTGATAGCCTGTAATGCCCAGCAGCTCCATCACGAGCTCTTCCTCGATATCGCTTGAAACGGATGCTATCTGGTCGAGCATCGTAAGGGAGTCCCTCATGCTGCCATCCGCCGCCCTTGCTACGATCTCTAGGGAGCCCCGGCTTATCTTGAGGCCCTCCATGGAGGAGATATGCTCCAGGCGGTCCCTGATGTCCGTGGCCGATATGCGCCTGAAAGGAAGGTGCTGGCAGCGGGAAAAGACCGTAAGAGGTATCTTTTTAGGCTCCGTAGTCGCCATCACGAAGACCACGTGCGCCGGGGGCTCTTCGAGTGTCTTCAGAAGCGCATTGAAGGCGGACTCGGAGAGCATGTGGGCCTCGTCTATTATGTAGACCTTGTATCTGCCGGCCGAGGGGGCGTATTTTACCATGTCCCTCAGCTCTCTGACGTCGTTTACGCCGTTGTTGGATGCCCCGTCTATCTCCATGACGTCCATGCTGGCGCTTCCAGTTATTCCCCTGCAGGAATCGCACTTCCCGCAGGGCTCGGGAGTCGGTCCCGCCTCGCAGTTAAGGGCCTTGGCCAGTATCCTTGCCATGGAGGTCTTGCCTACTCCGCGCGGTCCTGAAAATATGTAGGCATGGGCGATCTTGCCCTGGACGATGGAATTCTTGAGGACTCTGGCTGCCGGTCCCTGCCCCACCAGGTCACCGAAGCCAGACGGTCTCCATTTTCTTGCTAGAACGAGGTAGCCCATCTTAAAAATTCAAGAAGTTAAAAACAAACAAGGTATCTTCCATAAAAAAACCAAAACCGGGCAGCGGCTTGCTGCGGTACACGACGAAAAATGCTTACCGTTGCTTCCTTCCGGACCTGGCGGGGTTCACACCTCGCCGTTACGCAGGGCCACTGCCCGGGTCCTATCATTTTAACCATACTGAGAAAAATAATCAAAGCGGTACAGACATCGGCAGCGTTACAGTTTATTAATTTTTTCGCTTATCCGTTAATAACCATTCTTGTGTAATTTGTCATTCCGGCCGGATTTTATTCCATTGCGAATAAAAACGGCGGAATCGTGCTTTTGCAAGGGAATGATTCCCGGCGCGCCTCGCTTGCGGCAATGACGTGCGTAAACCGGACAAGCACATTGATTTTTTTGCCGGGCAGGAGGCGGCTTTCGGCAAGCCCTTTTTTGACGGCACATTGACGGGACATGGAGACAGGGATCAAATGATCTTAAGGGGTAAATATGGCGGAGAGAGTGGGATTTGAACCCACGGTGGAGTTATGAGCCCCACACACGATTTCCAGTCGTGCTCCTTCGGCCGCTCGGACATCTCTCCTTGGCGCCACGATGACAGGAAAACAAAACAAAAAATCCTTGAAAACCAAGAGCTTTGAGTACCCGCTTATATTACACCACGCTCCCGGAGTTTGTCAAAAACCACTTCACAGCTCTCTTCTACTCTGATAAGGTTTTGCTTATAATCCAGATTTTTTCCGAAAACTGAAAAATCAAAAAAGGCGGCACAAAATGGAGCATGAAAGCGCGCGCAAACTCTCTCTCATACAGAACGCGCCCCTTGAGGGAAAGGTGGTCCTCGTGAGGTTTGACCACAACGTGGTCAAAAACGGGGAGATCAGGGACCCCTACCGGATAGACCGGAGCCTTGGCACCCTCTACAACATAGTGGAGCGGGGCGGCAGGCCCATACTCATGACCCATATAGGCAGGCCCCGGGACAAGGAAGGAAAGATCACCTGCCGGGAGGGCGAATCCGTAAGGCCTGTGGTCGAATACCTGGAGCGCAAGCTCCATGTAAAGTTCCTTGTGCCGGATTTCCCAGCCGAGCCGGGACAGGGAATAAAGAACATAGACACGTCCATTAACCATGCCATAAAGGCATTAAGAGAAAGAAGGATCGGGGGCATCTACCTTCCAAACACCAGGTGGTTTTCCGGGGAACAGGGCGAAGGCGAGGCCAGAAAGAGGTTCGCCCTGCAGCTTGCAGGACTTGCGGATATATATGTGAACGACGCCTTCGGCTCCTGGCAGCCGCACGTCTCCACGCTGGACATAACGGAGCATCTGCCCTCCTACGCGGGTTATCTGATGCAGGTGGAGATAGAAAACCTGAACTACGTCCTTGCCCCCCAAAGGCCTTTTCTGGCTGTGGTGGCAGGCTCCAAGTACGACACCAAGATAGGGCCTCTCTACGAGATATACAGGAAAGCGGACCAGCTTATCCTCGGGGGCGTCATTTACAATACTTTCCTTGCGGCAAAGTACGGCATAACCGTGAAAGGGGTGACACCTGAGGACATGGAGGCGGCAAAGGCTCTCGTTTTGGAAGATGCCTCCAGGGGAAAGATAGTAGAGCTGCCCTTCGTGATAGAGTCGGACGTCCCCGACAGCCGGATAGAGGCCAGGTTCAGGAAAGTGGCCGTAAAGGACTTAAAGAAGGGCGCCGCATATAATTATTTCCTGGACATAGCGGCCGAGTCCTTTTCCGACCCCAGGGTGCTGGAAAGCCTTCTCGGGGCGAAAACCATATTTGTAAACGCTGTTATGGGCTATACCCCTCATTTCGTGGAGGGCTCAAGGGCGCTTGATGAGACAATAGACAGAAACGCCGCCGCCAAGAAGCTCTACGGCGGGGGGGACACCCTCCAGGAGTTCAAGAACCTCTGCCCCGGCCTCTATCTTTCGGTGCTGGACAACGCCAGGTATTATTTCTTCACTGGTGGAGGGACCGTCCTGACCGCCATCGAAAAAGGGAGCCCCTACGGCCTTAAACCGGTGGCCGCTCTGCTGGAAAAAGAAAAAGAAGCCGCCTGCGCAAGGAACTGATTGCAAAAATTAAAAATTCCATTCCCCGGAACGCCGCTTAGGATATAATACCTGAGAAAAATGGATAGTAAGCGTTAGCAAGCTTAACCTGAATAAATTAAGAAAAGTCCCTGCATTCGATTCCCGCAGGGAATAAAATGGATAGCGAGCGGAACCCGAAGGGCAAGTGAGCGACATGAATAAAAGGAAAAATCCTTACATTCGATGCACGAAGGCATAAAATTCCAAGGAGGGCTTACCTGACATGGCGATAAAGCGCATAGGCATAATAACGAGCGGGGGCGACTGCGGCGGCCTGAATGCCGTAATAAAGGGGGCTGGCCTCATGGGGCTTTCTCTTGGCATAGAGATGGTGATAATCCCAAACGGCTATGCCGGTCTTTATAACCTAGCGGATATGCAGACCCTTACGGTCCTCACGCCGGAGAGGCTCCGGCTTATAAAACCTTCGCTTGCCGGCTCTGAGGCCGGGCACTCGCGGGTGAAGATAAAGAAAATAAACGACCCTGAAAAATATGAGAGGATCAAAAAGGGACTCAAAAAGTTTGGCATTGACGCGCTTGTCATAAGCGGCGGAGATGACACGGGCAGCGTTATCGTGGACCTCACCGGACAGGGCATATCCTGCGTCCATGTGCCAAAGACCATGGACCTGGACCTGCAGACCTACAGCGTGGGGGGCGACTCCGCGGTCAACCGGATAGCGGGGTTCATGCAGGACCTCCAGACCACTGGGCTAAGCCACAACAGGGTGATCGTAATGGAGGTATTCGGGCGTTACGCGGGCCACACGGCGCTGCGGGGCGGCATCGCGGGAGAAGCGGACTGCGTCCTCATCCCCGAGATAGCCGTGGATTTCGATGTCGTCTACAGTCACATGAAGAAAAACTTCACCCAGCGGGTGCTCTCAAGCGATGTGAAGGCCGGCACTTATAGCATCGTGGTTGCCGAGGGTATAACCGACGCCAAGGGGCAGGTCATCACTGACAAGACCGCCGGCGTGGATGCCTTCGGCCATGCCAAGCTGGCCGGAGCGGGCAAATACGTTAGGAAACAGCTTGAAGAACGCATGAAAAACGATCCGGAAATAAAGGATTTTATGCAAAAAGCATTCATGTGGACCCCGGGGGTCTACGAGTTGCCCGAGATACGTGAGGTAACCCCTGGGCACCTCGTGCGCTCCGGCAAAAGCTCCGCTTATGACGTGAATTTCGGTCTGCGCACGGGTGCGGCCGCGGTGCTCCTTTTAAAGGACGGCATCGCTGGCGTCACCCTTGTTGATGTGAATGACAAGAAGATCGAATACATAGCTACTGAAGAGGCGATAAAGCAAAGGAAAGTGGACCTTGATGAGCTTTCTCTCTACGAGGCCCTGGGCCTCTGCTTTGGAAGGGAACCGGAGACGTTTGCTCCCAACCCTGTCAAAAGGGGATTACCGGTATCAAGATGTCTTTAGTGAAATCAATCTTTTTTTATGCAAAACCTCAAGCATTTCTTTAAAGCTTAGGGTGTTTGCTATGTTTTTTGGTTCAAGCCAGGCCCTGCGGGCGATGGCAACGCCGTAAGACATATAGCTGAAGTGGTCCAGGATATGGGCATCGGTATTTATAACGATGGGTATGCCCATGTCCCTGGCCTTTCTGGCGGTGGTATCGTTAAGGTCCAGCCTGGCCGGAAACGAGTTTATCTCGATGGCGGTGCCGGTCTCTTGAGCCGTTTTGAGCACTTCTTCCATGTCCACCCGGTAGGCCTCCCGCTCGCCCAAAAGCCTCCCAGTGGGATGAGAAAGAGTTGTCACAAAGGGGTTTCTCAGGGCCGCTTTTATGCGCCCGGTGATCTTCTCTTCCGCCTGTCTGAAGCCTGAGTGGATGGAAGCGTTCACGATGTCCAGCCTGGAAAGTATCTCATCCGGGAAGTCCAGGGCCCCGTCGCTCCGGATATCGACCTCTACGCCTTTTAAGACCGCGAAAGGCGTTTTGTTCCTTTTAAGCTTTCCGTTTATGGCATCTATCTGTTTTATCTCCTCAAGCAGGCGCTCCTGGTCAAGCCCGCGAGCGATGCCAAGCCCTTTGGAGTGGTCCGTGATGGCGACGTAGGACCACCCCCTCTTCATTGCCGCCTGGACGATCTCTTCTATGCTGTAACTGCCGTCGCTAAGCTTCGAATGTACGTGCAGGTCCCCTTTTATGTCCTCAACCCTGACAAGCTGCGGCAGACTGCCCTTTAGCGCTGCCTCTATCTCGCCGGAGTCTTCCCTCAGCTCCGGAGGGACCACCGGTAGCCCAAGCACCCGGTAGACGTCCTCCTCTTTCGTCCCGCCTATTTTTTCCCCTTTTTTATCGAATATCCCGTATTCGTTTATCTTAAGGCCTTTTTTCACTCCCATTTCGCGGAGCCTGATGTTATGCTCCTTGCTCCCTGTGAAATAGCAAAGAGCGGCCCCGAAAGCGTCATCCTCCACTACCCGCAGGTCCGCCTGGAAACCCTCCGAAAGTATTACCGTGGATTTGGTTTCCCCCTTGGCCACCACCTGCCTTACCATTGAAAGGCCGGTAAAGACGTCCATCACTTTTGCCGGGTCCCTTGAAGTGGCAAGTATATCTATGTCCCCTATGGTCTCTTTCCACCGTCTCAGACTCCCGGCGATCTCAAGCTGCCTTACGGGGGCCCTGGCCCTAAGGGCGCTTATCAGGGCCTGCGCTACCGGCAGGACCTGGCCTATTGGTCTTCTGCCGGTCCCCATCCTTGCCAGACCGATCCCCCTCAATATATTCTGCTCGGTCTTTTCCTTTATCTTGGGGATCGCCCCTTTAAGCCGGTGCTCCATTGCGAGCTTCTCAAGCTCGCTTATGTCTTTTATCCTGAATTTATCGTAAATGGCCCTGGCCGTTTTTGGGCCCAGGCCGGGCACTGTCAGAAGCAGTGAAAGGCCCTCCGGTATCCTTTGCCTGGCGGCTTCATAGGCCTTGCATGTCCCTGTCTGCACTATCTCTATGAGCTTGGAGGCCAGGTCCTCGCCTATGCCGGGTATTTTTTTGAGCTCCTCCTTGCTCATCCTGGAGATGTCATTCGGATAGCCTTCCACCACCATCGCCGCCCGCCTGTAGGCCCGTATGCGAAACGGGTTCTCGCCGGAAAGCTCAAGCATGTCGGCCAGCCCAGAGAAGATCCTTGCCGCCTCGCTGTTTATCATCTTCCGCTCCCGTGGTCCTGCTTTTTTTGCCGTTCACCATTTGGGCAAGCTCCAGCGCGTTTTTGGGCGCATAGCCTTGCGCATCGTTATTGAAATAAATGAACACCTCCCGGCCCCCGTCCCTGTAGCGTTTTATCCTTGCGGCGTCCTCCCTGAGCTCCCTTCCGGTGTAAGAGCCGCCATAGGTGCCGTGCCCGTGACGCCTTATGTACACAAAACCGGTGGTAAGGGGAAGGTCGTGAAGGAATTCCGGCCAGTCGGCCATGCAAAGGGCGCAGCCGTTTTCCGAAAGCGCATCGACAACGGCGCCGTCCCTCACCCAGGACTCGTTCCTGAACTCAAATGCGTTTCTTGCCTTGTACCGCTTAAGCTCCCCTAAAAAATCGCGCAGCCTGCCGGGGTCGGCCTTGAAGGATGGCGGAAGCTGCCAGAGGACCACCCCGATCTTATCCCTGAGGGGCCCTATCCTTTCAAAGAACCTCTGAAGCGGGAGGGCCGGGTCTTTAAGCTTTTTCACATGCGTTATGAACCGGCTGCCCTTGACGGAGGTTATGAAGCTTTGAGGGGTCTCCTCATACCATTTCCGGAAGGTGGACTCTCTGGGCAGCCTGTAGAAGGTCACATTCAGCTCCACCGTCCTGAACTTTCCGCAGTAATAGACAAGCCATCTGTTTTTGGGGAGCCCTTCAGGATAAAAAACTCCTTTCCAGTGGTCGTACGAGAAGCCGCTGCAGCCTATGTGCACCGGGGGGCTTTTACGGGCGGTCATACGAAAATTCTATCATGATTCTGTTAGAATAAATGGGCGTTGGGCGCACGCGGGCAGCGCGCGGATTTCAATAAGATCAGGGAAAGTCCCCGCGTTCGATTCCCGCGGGGAATAAGCATGAGCGAACAATACAGCATAAAAATACCCGTTTTTGAAGGCCCTCTGGACCTCCTTTTACACCTCATCAAGAAAAACGAGGTGGACATCTACGACATACCCATCTCCCTCATAACCCATCAGTACCTGGAATATATCGGGCTCATGAAGGAGCTTAACCTTGAGGTGGCCGGGGAGTTTCTGGTCATGGCGGCGACCCTGATACAGATCAAATCGAAGATGCTTCTGCCGGTGGAGGAACAGCAGCCGGAAGCCCCCGCCGAAGACCCCCGCCTGGAGCTTGTGCAGAGGCTCCTGGAATACCAGGCCTTCAAGGAGGCCTCGCTTGACCTGCGGGAAATGGGGCTCAGGTGGTCCGATGTCCTCTACAGGGCGGAGGTGGAGGAAGAAGGCGAGCAGGAGGAGGACTCCATACCGCTTTTCGACCTCTCCATGTTCGATCTCATATCCGCCTTCAAGAAAATACTTGAAAAAGCGCCGGCCGAGCTCCAGCTTATTTCCAAGGAAACGCTCACGGTAAATGACAGGATATCGCGGATAATCGCCAGGCTGGAGGAAAAGGAAACGATCCGGTTCGAGGAGTTTTTCGATTTCCAGGAAGCGGTGCCTAAATCCCACCTTATCATCACGTTCGTGGCGATACTGGAGATCCTGAAGCTGGGCCTTGCCCGCGTTTACCAGGAGGAGAAGTTCGGCACAATATGGGTAACGAGAGTAAAAGACACGGAGACGCCCGCTGCGGACCGCGCGGATGAGGCGGTGACGGAGGACGTCATTGGCACTGAACAAAAAATTTCCGGGGACTGGCAGGCCGCAGGCAGCATGGAGGTTGGCGCGCCCGCTGATGATGCATTGCCCCAGGCGGACCTCGACGATGAAGCCTGGTACAGGGAATCCCCGGGAGAAGACGGAGAAGACATACAGCAATGATCAAAAGCAAAAACAAAAAACATCTGATGCGGGGTTTTATTCTTGCGGCCCTTTTTTCCCTGGGCATCGGTCCGGCAACGGCTTCGGCCTCCGGGCTTGTTGCGCGCATCCAGGCGGCCTATGGCCGGATAAGGGACATAAGCGGCAATTTCACGCAGGAGAGCTTCCTCAAGGACCTCGGCAAAAAGCAGGAATATCACGGCCATTTCATTATAAAGCTCCCTTCGCGCATGCGTTACATCTACCAGGGCTCAAGCCAGGACCAGGTGATAATAAAGGGCGGCCGGATAATGATATACCAGAAGAATGAAAAACAGGAACTCGTCGGCTTTTTCAATGCCCAGACTTACGGCACGGCCCCGGTGGCCCTGCTTGGAGGAATGGGCAAGATAGAAAAGGATTTCAAGGTGGACGAAAAAAAGGGGGAACTCATCCTCACCCCCAGAAGCACGGAGAACAAGGTCACTTACATAGTGGTCCGGCCCTCTGGCGGGCGCTTTCCGATAAAGAGCTTTACCATCCATGACAAGTATTCAAACACGGTAAAGATAACCCTCAAGGACGTTTCGGTGAACACCGGGGTCAAGGACCAGGCGTTCGACTTCACTTCCCCTCCTGGCGTGAGCGTGTTTAATTATACCAGGCAGGGCGCGGATTAGAACCAGACACCCAAAAAGAGAAAAGTAACAGATGCTTGTCCTTGGGATAGACACTTCCTGTGACGACACCTCCGCCGCGCTTCTTGAATTCGGGACAAATACGGAAAAAACAAAAAAAACCCCTGTGGTCGTCTCAAGCGCGGTGTCCTCGCAGGCGGGGGTCCATGCCAAATATGGCGGAATAGTTCCAGAGCTGGCCTCAAGGAGGCACATAGAGATGATATGGCCTGTCGTAAGGGAGGCGCTTGGCAAGACGGATCTTCGGGAGCTTGCGGCCATTGCCGTCTGCGCGGGCCCCGGCCTGATAGGTTCCCTTCTTGTAGGCTGCTCTTTTGCCAAGGCCTTGAGCTACTCAAAAAACATACCGCTTGTGGGCGTCAATCACCTGGAAGGCCATATCCTTTCTGCTTTTATCGAAGACACCCCGGAATTCCCCTTCATCTCCCTGGTGGTCTCAGGCGGACACACTTCGCTCTACCTTGCAAACGGCTTCCTCGATTACACGGAGCTTGGCAGAAGCCGGGACGATGCCGCAGGAGAGGCTTATGACAAGGTGGCCAAGCTGCTGTCCCTTGGGTATCCGGGCGGGCCAATGATAGACAGGCTTGCGCGGGAGGGCAACCCCAGGGCCATCCCATTCCCCAGGGCTTACCTGCCGGGCTCGCTGGATTTCAGCTTCAGCGGAATGAAGACGGCGGTGCTGAACTATCTGAACGGGAGGAAAGGTTCCGGGGACCTGCCGGTCCGCGATATAGCGGCCTCATTTCAGCAGGCGGTCCTTGATGTGCTGATAAGGAAATGCCAGCAGGCAATGAAAAAAACGGGGGTCGGGAGGCTGGCCCTGGCCGGCGGCGTTGCCTCAAACAGCGCGCTCAAGGAAGGCATGCGCCTGATGGCCGAAAAGAAGGAAGTGGAGCTCTTCATACCCTCTCCCGCTTTTTGCACCGATAACGCAGCCATGATAGCCGTGGCAGGATATCACCGTTTTATGGCAGGCCAGCTTGCCGGGCCGGACCTGAACCCAAGGGCCTCCCTTAAGCTGTAAAAACAGAAAAAACGCATTTTCCCCTTGCAACCTATTTAGGGGCAGATGCCCTTCAAGGGGAAAATTTTCAAGTTTTGCAGACTTATTTTCTTACTGGCTTCTAACGCGCCTCAAGCAGGCACAGGACTTCCATGTGGTAGGTATGGGGAAAGAAATCGACAAGCCTTACGGAGGCAACCTTGTATTTTTCAAGCAGTTTTTTTACGTCCCTGGCAAGGGTCGCGGGGTTGCACGATATGTAGAGGAGCCTTTCGGGACGTATCGCAAGGAGCCTTTTGGCCGCTTCCCTGCTCAGTCCAGGCCTTGGAGGGTCCACAATTGCGGCCTCGAAGGCGCCTTTGGACTGGAACTTCTCGAACGGGGCCTTTATGAACTTCATGTTTTCAATGCCGTTCATCTCGAGGTTACGGAGGCCGTCCTTCACTGAAGAGGCGTTTTCCTCAATGGCGGTTATATTCCGTGCCGCGGCGCTAAGCGGGATGGAAAAGTTCCCTCCCCCGGCATATATATCAAGCAGGTCCTTGCCGGAAGCGAGAAACTGAGAGAACATTTCCGCTACGGCACCGGCCGCCTTTTGATTGAGCGCCCAGTTGCTCTGGAAAAAGCTGAGCGGCGAGACCGTATATTTAAAACCCAGAAGATCGAAAATCAAAAACCCCCTGCCGCTGTGCCCGCTTTCGCTTTCGCTGCCCCCGTCAAAAAAAACCGTCTCGAACCCGGCCTTGCCGTACTCAATGGCCACTGCGGCATCAAACTCGCTGCCCTTCAGATATGCCGCCAAACCGGAGGCTTCCCCTTCGGTCATGCCAGTGTCAGCGGGTATATTCATTCCACCGCAGGTTATGTGAATTTCCCTTGCTCCTGAAGGGGGCATTAATGACCTTATTTTCTCCAGCGCTCCGTTTATGGGGGCGGCAAGAAGCGGGCATCGGCTTACCGGCACGACGTCCCTCGTGCCTTCCCTGTAAAAGCCGATCAGGCCTTCCGGGGCCTGAACCTTGAACTGGGCGCGGTGGCGGTACAGCAGATCGTTGCCCGTAAGAGGCGCATCGGGCTCCACCTCTATGCCCGAAATGCGCCGCATGGAGTCTTTTATGATGGCGTTTTTCATGGAGACCTGCTCCGCGTATGCGATATGCTGCAGATGGCATCCGCCGCACTCGCCAAAATGGCCGCAGAAGGGCTCCACCCTGTGGGGAGAGGGCTCCAGCACCTCCTGAGTGAGCGCTACGCTATAGTCCTTCTTTTTTTCCACGGTCCTGGCAAGCACCGTCTCTCCGGGAAGCGCGCCCCTTACAAATACTATCCCTTCGTTTCTTGCAATCACATACCCGCCGTAAACCGGGGCTTCGGTCTTTAATCTGATCATTTTGCAAGCAGCTCTTTTATCTTGCCCTTGAGCTCCGTGAGATCGGCGGACTTCACTATGTAAGCCTCGGAAGCCCAGACCGCGAAATCATCCCTGTAGTCATAGGCCGTGGACATTATTATGGGCACCCTCGGCCTCATCTCCTTCATCTTCCTTAAAAGCGCTATGCCGTCCATATCCGGTATGAGTATATCCAGGGTCACCAGGTCTGGGTTTTCCCGCTGGAAGACCTCCAGCGCCTGCGCCCCTGTCTTTGCTGTCACGATCTCATACCCTTCCTCCTCAAGTTCCTCTTTGTAGAGCCTCAGGATATGCTCATCGTCGTCGACAATCAGTACTTTCATCTACCCCTCCTTTCTTATGGGTAAGTATATCTTAAACCCTGTGCCGCCATCCGGCCAATTGCTTTTTACAAGTATCCTGCCCCCATGCTCCTCCACTATCCTTTTTGAAATGGCCAGCCCCAGCCCCGTCCCTGTCGGCTTGGTCGTGAAAAACGGGTCGAATATCCTTTTCAGGTCTTCCTTTTTGATGCCGCACCCGGTATCGTGCACCTCTATTACCGCCTCGCCGTTTTCGGCATACGCGCTCACTGAAATGAGGCCCCGCTCCGTGGACTGGTTTGCATTGGTCAGGACATTGTAGAGGGCCTCCTTCATCCGGTTGGGGTCTATATAGGCCTCTATCTGCTCAAAAGACCTCCGTACGCTATTGCCCTTCTCGAAGACCTCCGGCTCCACAAGGTTGATTATGCCGGTAAGAAGCTCGTCCAGGGGGGTGGGCTGCCTTGATATTCTTGCCTCCCGGACAAAGCCAAGAATCTCCTTTAATATCTGCTCCAGCCTGTCCACCTCCACCGATATGATGGAGGCGTATTCCCTGAGAGAGCCGTCTAGCTTTTTTTCAAGCCTCTTGGCAAAGCCGCCCACCGACACCATCGGGTTTCTTATCTCGTGCGCCACCTTGGCGGCCACCTCTCCGAGCGCGGCCATCCTTTCGGCCGATTGCAGCCGGTCCTGCAGCTCCTTCATCTCCGTGATGTCCCTTACGACATGCACGACACCGCTGAAATTGCCGTCGACATCAAAAAGTGGCGATGTGGAGGAAAGGAAAGTGCCTTTCAGGCAAGGGTCCTCGTACTCCTGTATGTTGGCATTTCTGCTTGATATGGTCCTGGCGTGCGGGCAGGACGGGAACGGCTCCTTCGTCCCGTGGAATATCTCATAGCATTTTTTACCGATCACCTCGTCAAGGCTCTTCCCGACCCGCTTTAAGACCGCCTCGTTCGCTTTTTTAAGATTATAGTCCTTGTCTGTCAGGTAGACCATGTCGGAAATGGACCGGAAGATGTTCTCCAGCTCCGCCTCGGCCATCGATATGCCCTCAAAGAGCCTGGCGTTTTCTATGGCCGAGGCCATCTGGTTTGAAAACGCGTTCAGGAACTTCATGTCATCTTCGCTTATGGGGTGTCCGTTATACAGGTTGTCAACCCATAGAACACCTATCACCATGTTCCTTGAAACAATTGGCACCGCGGCGTAGGCGGCCGAGCCAAGCACGTCCATGATGGCCCGGTCTGCGGCGGGGTCGGACCTTGCGTCCGTGATATTGAATGGCCTTTTTTCAGTGACGGACCGGGCCATTGCGGTCCCGGAGCCCAGGTGTATCTGCACGCTCTTTGCCGTCCTGTCGAAGGCGGACTCCTCGCCGCCGCGCGTCTCCACTATTTCCGTCAGGATATCGTGCAGGGTGCTGTGGGCCGAGGAAAGACGCCGCCATATTGCGCCCGCCTCATCCGGCGAGGCAGGGCCGACGCCCATCGCCCCCTTCAGGACATTCGCGGCCCTGTCCACCCAGAACAGGATGGCGCGGTTAAAGCCCAGGCCATCGCCCATCGTGACGGCCGTAAGAATCATCCTGAGGAGCCTGTCCAGGTCCAGGGTGCCCCTCATCGCCGAGCCTATGAAAACAAGCCTGGAGAGCTCCTGGTTTCTCCTTATGAGCTCCCTTTCCGTTTCCTTCTTCTTTGTGATCTCCTGGGATATCCCGCTTATTCCGATGACCTCTCCCGTGGCGTCCTTTATCGGGGAGAGCGTAAGGTTCACTTCTATCGTCCTGCCGTCCCTGGTGCGCCTGAAGGTCTCGGCCTTAATAACGTCCCCCTGTTTTATCCTGTCCATGTAGGACATTTCCTGCTCTATCGCGGACTCGGGGACGAACGGAAGGAACTTGCCAACGATCTCCTGCTCGCTGTAACCGTAAATTTCCTCGGCCGCCCGGTTCCAGGAGATTATGTTGCCGGCCAGGTCCGTGGTGACAATGGCATCGGCGGAGTTGTTGATGAGGCTTTCAAGATATTCCTTGGTCTGTGCGACCTCACGGTAGAGGCCCATTATCTCTTCCTGGTAAAGGACCCTGTCCGTTATGTCCTGAATGAACACCACCGCCCCTCCGATCTGCCCCTCTTCACCCCTGACGGGATAGGCGGTAAGCTCTGCATAGTTCAGGCCGTTTGACTGGGTGATGGAGCTTATGTCGCCGGTGTCAAAAGTGGCCCGGGCCGCGCAATGCGGGCATATGCCGCCCTTCGGATGGAAAACGTCCTTCGCGTTTTCGCCCACGATGGCGTCCATGGGGAAGTCCACCCAGCGCTCCACATACCGGTTGGCGGCAAGTATGCGGTAATCGGCGTCCAGGGAGACTATGCCGCCCTGCACGGTGTCAAAGAGCAGGTCCAGCCTCCTGTTGGCCTCGACTATCTCCCGCCTCCTGTTTACTTCCTCCGCTTCCATCCTGGCTTTTTCTATGGTGATGGCCGACAGCGAGGCAAAACCCTCCGCCATGTTGAGGTCGTCAAGGTCAAAGGGCTTTGGCGCGCCGCTCGGGCCCGTCTTGTCATAAATGCCCAAAGTGCCGATTATCCTCTTGCCTACCCGTAAGGGCACGCATATGGCGGATTTCGCGCTTATCGTTTTTGGCCTCAGGCTCACGGGGAGCTTTCCGATGTCCTCCACAAAAAGGGACCTGCCCTCTTTTACCACCCACCCCGCGATGCCCTCCCCCACCTTGAGGCCGTTCTCGGCATTTTCCCCCTCCGCTATGCCGTAAGAGGACCTGACATTGAGCTCATCGCCCTCAAGTATCCGTATAATGCATATTCTTGCGCCGCTGAGCTTCGCTATCTGGCTGGAGATCGTGCCCAAAAGCTCCGCCGGGTCATATACAGAAGTAAGCAGCCTGCTCAGGTCATAGGTTGCGCTCAACTGCTTCAGATGTTTCCTGGTCGTGGAGTAAAGCTCAGAGTTCCTTACCACCACGCCTATCGTATGGGCCAGTATCATCCCGGTGTTCTTCTCGTCAGGGCCAAAAAAACCGCCCTCCGACCCGCTGCCAAGAACCAAAAGCCCCTTGCATACGTTGTCCCTCAGGATGGGCGCAATCAGCATGGAGCGGCAGTGGCCGCATATCCTGGCATCCTCGGAGGCCGCTGTGATGTCCTCTATGAACACCGGTGCCATCGTGGCCATGGCCGTGGCCGGGATATAGGAGTCCAGGGGCAGTGAACTGGCGGTGATGCCGTCCCCGGTGTTGGCCGCCTCCATCACGAAAGCCTTCAGTTCCGGATACAATAGATAGACGGCGCAGACCTCCGTGCCCATCTTCCTTGAGACCGTGTCCACGATCAGGCCAAGCGCCTCTTTGAGCTCAGGGGTAAGCCCCGCGATCCTTGCCACCTCAAGCAGCAGCTCTGTCTCCTTCAGCCTGTCGGCCAGCTTCTTGTTTGAGTCTTCCAGATGCTCCACCATCCTGTTGAACCCGGCCGCTATCTGGCCGAACTCGTCCTTCCTGCCTGAAGGTATCCGCCAGGAAAGGTTTCCCTCGGCCACCTTCTCCGTGGCCTCCAGGATCCCGCTGAACGGATGGCTCAGCATCCTGCGCATGAAGAGCGCCAGGAAGATAAATGCCAGGGAAACGAACGAGACCAGCAGGACAAGATACCCTGTCATCGTCCTTCTGATCCGCTCGCCAAGGGCCGCAAGACCGGTCATGGACGAAATCGACTGATTGGAAAGCGTGTCCATGGTCCCCAATATGCGGTCCCTGGATTTCTCGAGGTCAGTCAGTGTCCTTTGCGCGACGGCGCTGCCTGCCGGGCGGGCAATGGCTGCTATCCTGCCTGCCTGGCGCCTCGCCCTGGCCACGTCTTTACTGAGCGCGCGCAGGCTGGCCGCATTGCCAGTGCCGTTCTCGATGCCGCTTAAGCCGGCTTCGACCTCCGGAAGGCTTTTTTCATATTGCTTAAGGTATCTGGCGTTGCCCGTGCCGGCCCATCCGGCCGCGCTGTCCACAAGGTCTTTTACCGCGTCGCGCATCCCGATGTACTGCCTGTTGAGGTTTATCTGCTGGGTCGTAAGGGAAAGGTTCCTGTTCAGGTTGGAGAATATGTACAGCGCTCCCATCCCAAGTATGGCCGCGGCGGCCATGAAGGCGAACATGAACAGAATAAGCTTAAGCCTGATGCTCATGACTATAAACCGGCAACGCCGCGATAGAGCTCTTCATACAGCGAAGCGGACCTTTTCCAGGAGAAGTCCTCTGCCATGTCCTGCTTCAAAAGGGCCTTCCAGCGATCGGGCCTCTGGTACGCGCAGAGGGCATACCAGAGGGCCTGCCTGAACGACCCAGGGTCGTCCGCGGTATGGAGGAAACCCGTGCCTTTCCCGCTCACCGGGCGATAGTTTCGCACCGTATCGGTTATGCCCCCCGTATCGGCGGCCACAGGCGGAGTGCCGTAGCGGAGCGCTATCATCTGGCCCAGTCCGCAGGGCTCATACCTGGAGGGCATGAGAAAGATATCGGAGCCCGCATATACGAGGTGGGCAAAACCCTCCTCATATCCTATCCTCGCATGAACGCGGCCCTCGTGCCTGCCGGCAAGCGCCCGCAGATCTTCCTGGTAAACAGCGTCACCCTTTCCAAGAAAAAAAAGGTTCGCGCCTTCGGAAACGATGTCGTCCGCGGCCTCGAAAACCAGGTCCGCACCCTTCTGGTGCGAAAGCCTTCCGATGAACGACACAAGGGGAGCGCCAGGGTCCTTAAAGCCGCATTCGCGGGCCAGCTCCCTCTTGCATGCGCCCTTGCCCTCCATAAAGTTCCTCCGGTTATAGGTCTGCGGCAGGTGCCTGTCCCTGCTGGGGTCCCAGACGCAGTTATCTATCCCGTTCAAGATACCCACAAGAGAGCCGCTTTTTTCCCGCAGGACGCCGTCCAGGCCGAAACCGTGCTCCGCGGTCTGTATCTGGCGCGCATAGGTGGGGCTCACGGTGGTGACCATGTCCGCGCCAATGATGCCCGCCTTCAGGAAGTTTATCTTCCCGTAAAACTCGACCCCCTCCGGGGTGAAAGTATCGGCCGGAAGCCCAGTAAGCAAATGGACGTCGCGGCTGAAGATACCCTGATATCCCATGTTATGGATGGTAAAGACGCTCTTTGTCCCGC
>JAKAJM010000021.1 GCA_021813765.1 Nitrospirota bacterium | reverse complement strand
TCCGATCTTTTTGCCTTCCGGACATTTATCGTTATGACCGGCTGTGGCATTCCATCAAGAGCGTCCGCGGCGTTGGTCATCAGGTTTAAAAGCACCTGCTGGAGCGCTCTGGGATCGGCATGTGCGGCAACGCCCTCCTCCGGCAGAAGCATCTCCATTTTTATCCCCTTCCGCCTGAAATCCTCTTCCACCAGGGCGAGGAATTTCTCAAAAAAGACGGATACCTCTATCTTTTCCGGCTCCAGGTGCTCATACATGTTGAAATTTTTAAGGGACTTCAGAAGGAACTCCATCTTGCCTATTTCAGCGGCTGCCTGGTCAAGGAAGCTTTTTGTTTTTTCGGGAGGGAAGTTATCGAAATTTTTCCCAAGCACGGCAAGCGTTATCTTAAGGGTGTTTATCGGGTTTCCAAGCTCATGCCTTACGCCGCTGAAGACATATCCAAGGTTGTCCATGAGGCTTGCCGCCTGGGCGATGGACTCAAGGCGCCTGCGCTCCGTGATATCCAGGACCATGCACACATAGCCTGTGAACTGCCCCTCTCCATCCAGCCTGGGATTCACGGACATTATCGCAAATATGGTGGAACCGTCCTTGCCCTTAAGCCTTAGGTCGGACTGCTGTGCCAGGCCGGTCTGCCTCTCAAAAAAAACCTTGTGCGGAAATCCTGAAGGCAGGACTCCTCTATGAAATCATATGCGGAACGCCCCAGGAGCTCCTCCTCTCCAGAGCCCAGCATGAGCGCCATGCTCCGGTTCGCAAAGGTTATCCGTGCCTCGGGGTCCAGAAACCATATGCCCTCCAGGGCGGTCTCAAGCACCTTCCTGTAGCGCTCTTCGCTTTCGGCAAGCTCGGCCGTCCTATCGGCCACCCTCCTCTCAAGCGCCTCCTCAAGCATCTTCTCGCCGGTAACGTCCTCCAAAACGACAAGCGCGAACTGCTCCTTCAGGTAGCGGAAAGTGGCCGCAGTCAGCGCAAAATATTTTTCCTCCATCTCCCGGCCTGAAAGCATCCCCATCTTTACCGTCTCCCGGTGGACGCTTTGCCCGCTGAATACCTTTTTTACTGAGTTCCTTACTACGCAGTCCCTGCAGGCAGCCGCATGTCCGCAGCCCTCGGGGGTCTCCGCTGCATGTACGCAGTGCAGGGCCTCGCCCCACCTGTTATACAGAACGCGTCTTTTGTCCGCCTCAAGCAGAGAGAGCGCGGCAGCATTTAGATGCTGGATGCGTGCGTCCTGGTCCACTATGAACAGAAAAGAAGGGACTGCATCAAAGACGTTTTGCAGGAAACCGGAGCTGTCGAACAAACGTTGTATCAAGATGTTTTTTTCTCTCTCTGTCTTTTCGGTTTTCTTGCGGAACAGGCTTGTCAAATTATACCCTGACCGTCTGAAAAAAAACAAAAACACAGCCAAAAATTTGATTATGCTTCCGCCTTCGTGCAACAATATCTGCCTGCATTCCGGATCAGCCAAAGAAGGGGTTTTTGCTTTTTGTTTTTTCACCACCGGATATTTTTACTTTGTTTGACGGATCTTTAAATTTTTTTGATTTGGCCGCACAAAAACTCAAGGAGACCCATGAAGATAAACACCGAACTGGACAGGCTTAACCCGGCCCAGAAGGAGGCGGTCACCAGCACGGAGGGGCCGCTGCTTGTGCTTGCGGGGGCGGGCTCCGGCAAGACAAGGGTAATAACCATGCGGGTGGCGTACCTCGTCCACCTGGGAGTGCCACCCTCCTCCATCCTGGCCGTTACCTTCACCAACAAGGCGGCACAGGAGATGAAGGAGCGCGTGCATTCGCTGCTTGGCGGCAGGGGCACAGGCCATCCGGTCATATCCACCTTCCATTCCCTCTGCCTGAACATCCTCAAGCGGGAGATAGAGGCTTTGGGCTACCGCAGGGACTTTACCATCTACGACACCGGAGAACAGGTGTCGCTGCTAAGGCATCTGCTTAGCGACATCAGGGTGTTTGAGAAGAGCTTCAAGCCCGAAGACGTGCTTGAAAAGATAAGCCGTTTTAAAAACGGCTTTAATGAAGACAAAAAGACAAAAGCGCCCAAAGGCGGGCAGGACGATTTCGACGTGGAGGCGCTGTCGGAAGGCCTGCTGCCAAGGTACCAGGAGACTATGAGGTCACTAAACGTGGTGGACTTTGACGACCTGCTTCTTCTCACCCTCAGGCTTTTCAGGGAGCACCCCGAAGCTCTTGAAAGGTACCGCAGGCGGTTTCAGTACGTAATGGTGGACGAGTACCAGGACACCAACAAGGTCCAGTACGACATACTCAAGCTTTTGGCGGGCGAGAGGAAAAACATCTGCGTGGTGGGCGACGACGACCAGTCCATTTACGGCTGGAGGGGGGCTAGCCTGAACAACATCCTTGATTTCGAGCGCCACTTCCCCGGCGTCAAGATAGTGCGCCTGGAACATAACTACCGCTCCTTTGGCAATATCCTGAAGGCCGCAAACAGCGTCATAAAAAACAATTCCAGGCGGATGGAAAAATCCCTCCGCACGGACCGGGGGGACGGGCCGAAGGTCCGCCTGTACAGGGCGGAAAACGGGGGAGAGGAGGCGCAGTGGATAGCCGGCCAGATCGCGCAGCTGAAGTTCGAGAAAAAACTGGCATACGAGGATTTTGCGGTAATATACAGGGCAAACACGCTCTCAAAACCCTTCGAGGAGGCCATGCGGACCCAGCGCATCCCCTATACGGTCGTTGGGGGGACCAGCTATTTCGACAGGAAGGAGATCAGGGACCTGGCGGCTTACCTGAAGGTGATAGCCAACAACTCGGACAACCTGAGCCTCCTGCGGGCAGCAAGCGCTCCCAAGAGGGGCCTTGGCTCCGCGACCACAGGCAGACTGGCGGAGTTCGCCAAGGACCGCTCCATGGAAAATCTTCTTGAGACGTTCAAGAGGGCTGAGGAGGCGGGCGTGCCGCCAAAACAGGCCGAAACCGCCAGGTCCTTTGCCCTGATGATAGAAAAATACTCAGACCTTTTCAAAGAGCGGGGCGGAATGGGTGCTGCCTTCGGTGCCCTTGTCCGGGAGATACGTTTTAACGACTACATAGGCGAGCTTTACAAGTCGCAGGAGATGGCCTTCAGGCGGATGGAAAACGTGGAGAACTTCATTCAGTCTCTCAATGATTACGAGCAGAGGGCGCTCCTGGAAAAAAACCCGGAGGCTGGGGAAACACCAACGCTCCAGGATTTCCTTGAGGACCTGGCGCTGGACAGCGCCCCTGCGGAAAAGGAAGAAAAGCCTTTCGGCGTGGTCCTGACCACGTTCCATTCGGCCAAAGGGCTTGAGTTCCCCGTGGTGTTCATCGCCTGCCTGGAAGAGGACATCCTGCCGCACAGGAAATCGGCCCTTCCAGGGGAGGACTTCGAAGAGGAAAGGAGGCTTTTCTATGTAGGCATAACGCGGGCCATGAAGGAGCTTTATCTCACCTGCTCGCGCTACAGGACAAAGTACGGGAAGCTCACTCCGCTAACCCCTTCAAGGTTCCTTGAAGAGCTGCCTGGCGACGCCATAAGGAGGATAGAGGACGAGGAACCCGAAACCCCCGAGCAGCAGGATGCGAAGGTCAAGGCCTTTTTTGCGCGGATGCGGGAGATGCTGAACGGGTAAGGAAGAGAAGAACCTTTTCAAAACTCAAACGGTGGAAGCAGCCCTTTTTTCAGCCCCTTGAAGCAGGCCTCCACCCTGTTTGAACAGCCCAGCTTGCGGTAAATGTGGTCCAGGTGCACATTTACCGTAGAAGGGCTTATCTTCATCGATTCGGCGATCTGCTTGTTTGAAAACCCCCTGCTTACGAGGCTCAGGACCTCTCTTTCCTTCAGGGTAAGCGGAGTTTTGACATTTTTTTCCGCTTCTGCCGTCTGCTGCAGAAACACCATCGTGTTATTGTCCGGCAGGTGCATCATGTCAAGTTTTATATCTTCATATGAGCGGCTTTTAAACTGGGACACGCCTGTTTTGAGCCATTCCATGAAATCATCAAGAGGTATCGCCTTTGATGAGATGAATTCCCTGGCGCATGCATTCAGCCAATAGTTGCCCGTGTCATCGATAAATATGCATGGGGTCTCACTCTGGCGCCTTTCGATCTCTTTGAGGAAACTTTTTATCTTCGCCGTAATTGCGCGTTCCATTTTCCCCTCCTGCATGATGGATCACGGCGCACATCATTTACGACACAAAAAACCTCCATGACAAAAATCTGTTTTTTCCCTCTCTCGCCTAAATTCTATCACCGGGCTCAAAAATTATAATTTTTAGATGTCATTTATTCATATACCCCAAATAAAGTATGGAATTAATAAAGGCAAAGTGTTAATCTGTATGAATTTTTCGGGCTGTGCGCCGCCGATCTTCTGGGAAGAAAGCCTTTTGCTTTTGAGAGAGACAAGGAGAGGACAACGTGAGGCCGCAGCGGAAAAAGAAAAAGATCCTGGTGGTTGAAGACGAGATAATATTCACCCTTAACCTGCTGGATCTGCTTGAGATGTGGGATTACGAAGTGTTAAAGCCTGTCTCCTCCGCGGAGGCCGCCATAAAGGCGGCCGAAGAAGCAAACCCCGACCTCATTATAATGGACATAGGAATAAAGGGCAGGCTTGACGGCATAGAGGCCGTGATAAAGATACACGAGCACCGGAAGGTCCCCGTCATATTCATCTCCGGATACCCTTACGAAGACATGAAGGAAAGGATTGCCGGGATAGCACCCGCCTTTTTTTTCAACAAGCCCATAGATATCTCCGGCCTGAGGTCAAAGATAGAGGAAATGGCCTAGCCGGCTTTTGCCGCAGGCAACCACTGTGGTGTCCCGGAAATAACTTTTAAAGTTCTGTCATTCCGGCCAGAATTTATTCTTATCACAAATAAATTCGGGCGGAATCGGCCTTAAAAGACCGGATCCCCGGCGCACTACGCTTGCGGGAATGACAAATAATTTTGCCGGGAACTTTTGGGACGCGATACTGGTAAACAGGTTTGTTTTTTGTTTTTTTTAACTCTTAAGAAACCCGCTCGCTGACAGGCCAATCTTTTTTGCCGTGTGCCTTGCTATAACCAGGTCCTCGCCCGTCTGCATGACCCTTACAGTGCAGCCGGAATCCCGCGCGGATATAACGGGCGCGTGCTGTCCGTTGCCGGCCTCATCAAGGCGGATCCCGAGGTGCTCCAGGCCAAGACAGGCCTGCCAGCGCACCGGAGCGGCCCTCTCGCCTATGCCTCCCGTGAAAACAAGCGTGTCCACGCCGCCAAGGGCCGCGGCGAACGCCCCGATGTTTTTCCTTATCTGGTAGCAGAACATATCCACCGCCAGGGCCGCCGCAGGCAACTGCCCTTTTTTTTCAAGGAGTGTTTTCATGTCAGAGCTCACCCCGGACACCCCGAGCAGTCCCGCCCGGCGGTTCACCAGGTCATCCAGCATGCCCGTGGAAAAACCAAAACCTTCCCGAGCCATCAGGTAAAGCAGGACCCCGGGGTCCAGGTCCCCGCTTCTCGTGCCCATCATGAAGCCGCCGGCAGGCGTAAATCCCATGGTCGTGTCCACGGGCCGGCCGTCCCTGACCGCGGCCATGCTTGCCCCGTTTCCCAGGTGCGCTATTATCACCCGTCCTTTGGCCTCCGGCCCAAGTGCGCTCACGATGTATTCATAGGACAGCCCGTGGAACCCGTATCTCACGACGCCAGCCTCGTGGAAGGACGCGGGCAGGGGAAAGCGCCTGGCAACCTCCGGCATGCCGCGGTGAAAAGCGGTGTCAAAGCACGCAACCTGCGGAAGCTCCGGATAATGGCGGGCGACCGCCTCGATGCACCGGATCTCGTTTGGCAGGTGCAGCGGGGCAAAGGGAATCGTACCCTTAAGCCCGGTGATGAGACTGGAGTCCACCAGCGCCGGCTCCGCATGCTCCGGCCCGCCATGCACTACCCTGTGGCCCACCGCCAAAGGTCTTTTGGGCACCCTGTATTTCTTTTCTTTTTCGTTGCCAAGGCGGTCCAGCGCGCCGAATATTTCGCGGACAGCCTCCTCGTGGCCGGCAAAACGGGTTTGCCTGTCTTCCTCCAGCCGCCCTTCGCCTTCCCGCCCGTCTTTACCTTCCGCGCCTCCCATGCGCACCCACAGGCGGCCGCCTTCAAGTCCGATGCGCTCCGCCGCCCCGGAGACAAGCAGTTTTTCCTCCCCCTGACCGCACCCCATCAGGTACATGGAGAATTTCAGGGAAGAGGAGCCCAGGTTAAAAACTAGGACCGGTTTACCGTCCAAGTCCATTCCCTTATCTCAGGCATGTCCTCACCATACCTGGATATGTATTCCTTGTGCTCGATAAGCTTGTCCCGGATGGCCTGCTTCGCATAGGCCGCCACGTGGCCAAGCCTGGGCACCCGGTCTATCACATCGGAGACCAGATGGAAGCGGTCCAGGTCGTTTCTGACGGCCATGTCGAAGGGCGTGGTAGTCGTGCCCTCCTCCTTGTATCCCCGCACGTGGATATTTTTGTGGTTCGTCCTTCTGTAAGTGAGCCTGTGTATAAGCCACGGATAGCCGTGATACGCAAAAATGACGGGCTTGCCGGTCGTAAACAGGACGTCAAAATCCGGTCCGGATAGGCCGTGGGGATGCTCCTCCTTTGGCTGAAGCGTCATCAGGTCCACCACGTTTATCACCCTCACCTTCAGCTCCGGGGCGTATTTGCGCAAAAGCTCCACCGCGGCCAGGGTCTCGAGCGTTGGCACGTCCCCGCAGCAGGCCATTACCACATCGGGCCCAGGCCCCTTGTCGTTGCTGGCCCACTCCCAGATGCCTATGCCCGCCGTGCAGTGCTTTACGGCGGACTCCATGTCCAGCCACTGGGGCTGGGGCTGTTTTCCCGCCACGATAACATTAACCATGTTGCGGCTCCTCAGGCAGTGGTCCGTCACGGAAAGCAGGGTGTTTGCGTCGGGCGGAAAGTAGACGCGTACGACCTCCGCCTTCTTGTTCACCACATGGTCTATGAACCCCGGGTCCTGATGGGAAAAACCGTTGTGGTCCTGCCGCCACACATGGGAGGTAAGAAGGTAGTTGAGCGAGGCTATCGGGCGCCTCCAGGGTATCTCCCTGCCCGCAACCTTAAGCCACTTTGCATGCTGGTTGAACATGGAGTCCACGATGTGGATAAAAGCCTCGTAACAGGAGAACAGCCCGTGCCTGCCCGTAAGCAGATACCCTTCCAGCCAGCCCTGGCACGTGTGTTCGCTAAGTATTTCCATCACCCTTCCGTCCGGGGCCAGGTGCTCGTCCTCCGGCAGTATCTCCGCCATCCATGAGCGGTCAGTGACCTCAAAAAGCGCATCAAGCCTGTTTGAGGCCGTTTCATCAG
Source organism: Nitrospirota bacterium (assembly GCA_021813765.1). Taxonomy (GTDB): domain Bacteria; phylum Nitrospirota; class Thermodesulfovibrionia; order Thermodesulfovibrionales; family JdFR-88; genus JAKAEG01. Next base: position 27,931 of record JAKAJM010000021.1, on the reverse strand, counting down.
GCCCCATCACCCTGAAGTTCCTCTGTTCCATGTTCAAGCGCATTATGTCGCGCAAAAAACGGCCCATCACCCTGGTGGATTCGGCCACCGCCTGCCCGGGGCCGGGGACGGTTACCGCATAGTCCCTGAAATCCGGCATTCTCAGGTCCCTGAGGAGAAGCCCGCCGTTTGCGTGCGGATTTGCCCCCATGCGCTTTTCCCCTTCAGGAGCAAGTGCCGCAACCTCGGGAACCAGTTTCCCGCTGCTGTCGAAAAGCTCCTCCGGCCGGTAGCTCCTCATCCAGTCCTCAAGCAGCTTTACATGGCCCGGCTTTGTCTGCATGTCTGTCACAGGCACCTGGTGGGACCGCCAGAAGCCTTCCGTCTTAAGGCCGTCGACCTCCCTGGGGCCGGTCCATCCCTTTGGCGTGCGGAGCACTATCATCGGCCACTTCGGATTTGTTCCCTTTTGCTCTTGTCCCTTCTGGCCTTTTTGTTTTTTTTGTTGTTGAGCTTTTTCCCCGCCTACCCTGACCTCCGCCCCTCTGGCCTCTGCCTGTATAGCGGCAATCTCGTCCAAGACGGCATCAAGCGCCTCCGCCATAAGCTGGTGCATGGTTTCCGGGTCTGAGCCCTCGACAAAATAAGGTCTGTAGCCGTAGCCCTTAAAGAGGTCTTCCAACTCCTCATGGCTTATCCTGGCAAGCACGGTGGGGTTTGCTATCTTGTAACCGTTCAAATGGAGTATGGGCAGGACCGCGCCGTCGGTTGCGGGGTTCAGGAACTTGTTTGAATGCCATGCGGTGGCAAGCGGGCCCGTTTCCGCCTCGCCGTCGCCCACCACGCAGGCCGCTATCAGGTCCGGGTTGTCAAACACCGCTCCAAAAGCATGGGAAAGCGAATAGCCGAGCTCTCCCCCCTCGTTTATGGAGCCCGGGGTCTCCGGCGCGTCATGGCTTGGTATGCCCCCCGGGAACGAAAACTGTTTGAAGAGCTTCTTCATCCCAGCCTCGTCCCGGGTTATATCCGTGTATATCTCGCTGTAGGTGCCCTCCAGATATGTGTTTGCCACCATCCCCGGCCCTCCGTGCCCGGGCCCGCAGACATAGATGACGTTCAAATCCCTGGCCTTTATCACCCGGTTCAAATGGACATATATGAAATTCAGGCCAGGCGTCGTGCCCCAGTGCCCAAGGAGCCTTGGCTTTATGTGCCTGAGCGAAAGCGGCTCCTTCAAAAGAGGGTTGTCATACAGATATATCTGGCCCACGGACAGATAATTTGCCGCCCGCCAGTAAGCGTTCATCAGGCGCATCTCTTCGCCCGAAAGTTTTTGTTTCTGTTTTCCTGTTTCCTGTTCGAGGACTTTCATGCGATAACCCTCCGTTTTTTGGCCTTTTTTTGATTTCTTGCACAAAAATTTTCATTTCTGCCAGAGGATATGGGGCGCCTCAAGCGGCACGCTTATGCCGGCGGTTTCCCCGGGAGCGGTTTCCGCCGGGATTATTCGTACGGTGTAGTCCCCGGCGGGGCGTTTTGCGGGCACTCTTGCGCTGTACAGATAGACTCCTTTTTCCGTTCCGGCCACAGGCTCCCCGCGGGCCATCTCGTGGTGAGCCGGGTGGCCGTTCAGGCCTTCGGCGTAAAGCTCCACCCGGAGCAGTCCCGGGTCAAGCCCGCCAAGGAACACCCGGGCCTCAAATACATGCTCCTTGTCCTTCTCTTTTTCGCCGCCCTCCGTGCTTACTTCCACCCCTTCAAACCGGAGTCCGGGCCATCCCTCATCCAGGCGGCGAAGCCTCTCCGAAATGGCAGTGGCCGCCTCACCCTTCCCCCCGGCGCGCTCCAGGTAGGCCGCGGCCGCGGGCACATAAAATTGCTCCGTGTAATCGCAAACCGTGCGGTCGGCGGAAAAACGGGTCGTTAGCCTTGCCATGCTCTCCCTCATCATGGAGACCCATTCCACCGGGATGCCTTTTTCGCGTGTATAAAAACACGGGACCACCTTCTGCTCCAAAAGCCTGTAAAGGGCATCGGCCTCAGCGGCGTCCCAGGCAGGATCATCGCCGTGCTCCCTGCCGTCACCAAGAGCCCATCCCATATCTGGAGCATAGGCCTCGGCCCACCAGCCGTCCAGCTCAGACAGGTTCAGCCCCCCGTTCACAAGCACCTTCATGCCGCTTGTCCCGCAGGCCTCCCATGGCCGCCTGGGTGTGTTTATCCATACGTCCACTCCCTGCACCAGGCGCGCGGTCAGGAGCATGTCGTAATCGCCAAGAAACACGGCGCGCCCCGCAGCCTCCGGCCTGCGTAAAAACTGCGTCCACTGCCGGATCATGTCCTGCCCCTGGCCGTCAGCCGGGTGCGCCTTTCCGGCCACAAAGAGCTGGACCGGCCTGTCCGGGTTAGTCAGTATGCCAAGCAGCCTCTCCTGGTCCTGCAAAAGCAGAGCCGGCCTTTTATAGGCCGCAAAACGGCGGGCAAAGCCGATCGTAAGCACGTCCGGGTCGAAAAGGTTTTTGGCGCTCTCCACCTCCCGCGCAGACGCTCCGGAGACCGCAAGCTGCTGTATGAGCCGCTGCCGCATGTATTTTATAAGCGCCGCCCTGGAGGCGTTCCGGAACCGCCAGAGGCTCTCATTGGATACACGGGCCATCTTCTGCTCAAGAACCTTTGCCTCGCCTTCCCAGCGCCTTTTCCCGCATGTCCTTGTCCAGAGCTGGTCGGCCTCCGCCGAGTCCCATGTGGGCATGTGCACCCCGTTGGTGATATAGCCCACCGGCACCTCTTCTTGCGGCCAGCGCGGGAAGAGGGGCTGAAAGATGCGTCTGCTCACCTCCCCGTGGAGCCTGCTTACCCCGCCGACCGCGCGGCTGCCCCGCACCGCAAGATAGGCCATGTTGAAGGGTTCCCCATCGTCCTGCGGGTTTTCCCGGCCCAGCGCCAGCAGCTTCTTGAGCGGAATACCAAGCCTGCTTGTGGCATAGCTTCCAAGGTACTGCTCTATAAGGGACGGATGGAACCGGTCGAACCCGGCGGCCACCGGCGTGTGGGTGGTAAATACGTTGCCCGCCCGCGTGCAGGCCAGGGCGGCATCGAAGTGCAACCCCGTACGCTTCATGAAAGACCGCGCCCGCTCGAGCACGGCAAAGGCGGCATGCCCTTCGTTCAGGTGGCAGACCTCAGGCTTGATGCCCAGTTTCTCAAGCAGCCGCCATCCGGCCATCCCAAGCACCATCTCCTGCATGAGCCTCAGCTCCGGGCCTCCGGCGTAAAGCTCGCCGGTTATCCCCCTGTGGGGCGGAAAGTTGGCAGGGTCGTTGCTGTCCATCAGGTAAAGCCTCACCCTGCCCACCTGCACCTGCCAGGCGCGCAGCCATACCAGGCAGCCGGGAAATGCGATCTTCAGCCGCAGCCATTCCCCGTTTGGCTCGCGAAGCGGGGTGATGGGCAGCTGGCTTGGGTCATTGTACGGGAAGAAGGCCTGCTGTGAGCCGCTTTTATCTATGACCTGCCTGAAATATCCCTGCTGGTAGAGAAGCCCGATGCCCACCACCGGCACTCCCAGGTCGCTGGCCGCCTTGAGCTGGTCGCCGGCCACGTTGCCCAGACCTCCGGAATATATGGGCAAGGCCTCGCTAAGCATGAATTCCATGCTGAAATAGGCAACAGAAGTAATCGGTGAGCGCGGGTGCTGCCGCTCAAACCATGTCCCGCCGGACTCGATGGCCTGCCGCCTGGCCTTCAACCGGTGGTCTATCTTCCTTCTGAAACCGGGGTCCGACAGCACGCTTTCCAGCCGCTGCCTGGAGGCGGTCTGCAGTATCACCCAGGGGTTCCCGGTAAGGTCCCAAAGGACCGGGTCTATCTTCCTCCAGACCTCGTAATCGGCATGGTTGAAGGACCAGCGCATGTCAAGCGCAAGCTGGGCCAGGGAATCGAACCCCTCCACCTGCTCCGGCCCCTTGCCCTCACAGGGTGGGAGTTTTTGTTTCCTGGTGTTTTTTTCCCCTTTGCTCTCCTTGTCCGGCCTGTGCATCGTCCCTCCTTTAAATTAAAAAGGTCTTTCCTGAATGCCGCCACGCCAAAAAGGAGCCCGGTTACCTCCATTATAGACGAATTTTTTTGTAAATTTATCCATCTAACGTTTCATTAAGCCGTTCATGCAGGCGCAGGCCGTTCGCTTTGGATGGCAATACGATAAAAAAGAGCGGGCCGCACGGCATCCAGGGGCGGCCGGACCGATATGTTATCCTAAAAGAACGATGGAAAAACTGCGGATAAAAGGCGGCAGACCCCTTAAGGGCACGGTAACGGTAAGCGGCTCCAAGAACGCGAGCCTGCCCATCATGGCCGCAGCCATCCTGGCCGGGGGCAAAAGCGTTCTGCGGGGGGTACCCGCCCTCAGGGACGTAAGCACGATGGGCGCGCTCCTGGACGGCATGGGCGCGCGTTACTTTTTCGAAGACGGCCGCTCGGAGATAGACACCTCCGGCCTGGGCAACCCCTCCGCCCTGTATGAGCTTGTAAAGACGATGCGCGCCTCCGTTTTGGTGCTTGGTCCGCTTGCGGCCAGGTACGGGAGGGCCAAGGTCTCTCTTCCGGGGGGATGCGCGATAGGTGCCAGGCCCATAAACATGCACCTTGCCGGGCTTGAGAAGATGGGCGCCTCCGTTGAGCTTGAAGGCGGCTATGTGCTTCTGAAGGCAAAAAGGCTCAGGGGCGCCTCCATATATTTTGATATCCCCACCGTGACGGGCACCGAGAACCTGATGATGGCTGCGGCCCTGGCAAAAGGGGTTACCGTCCTTGAGAACGCCGCCAGGGAGCCCGAGGTGCTGGACCTCGCCGCCACGCTTTCCTCGATGGGGGCCAGGATAGAGGGCGCGGGCGGCAGCCTGATAGAAATAGAAGGGGTGGACGAGCTTAAGCCATACAGCCACGAAGTGATACCGGACCGCATAGAGGCCGCCACCTTCGCGCTGGGCGCTGCCATAACAGGGGGAGACATAGTCATAAAAAACGTCGTGCCCGAACACCTTGATGCCGTTTCCATAAAGCTGCGCGAAACCGGGGCCGTGGTAAAAAAGACCGCAGGCGGGCTCAAGGTGCAGGGCAGCGGCAGGCCGGCATCCGTGAACATCACCACCATGCCTTACCCCGGGTTCCCCACGGACGTGCAGGCCCAGTTCATGACGCTCATGTGCGTGGCTGGCGGCACGAGCACCATAAATGAGACGGTCTTTGAGAACCGCTTCATGCACGCCTCCGAGCTTGTAAGGATGGGGGCGGAGATAGAGTTGCAGGGCGGCATCGCCACGGTAAAAGGCGTGCCCTCCCTGAAAGGGGCCGAGGTCATGGCGACCGACCTCAGGGCAAGCGCCTCGCTGGTGCTTGCGGCTCTTGCGGCCAAGGGCGAAAGCGTTGTGCACAGGATCTACCACCTGGACAGGGGCTATGAGCACATGGAGAAGAAACTCGCGGCCCTCGGGGCCCATGTGCAGAGGCTGAGCTGACGGGAAAAAAGAAAAAAGCCGCTTTTTTGTTTTCCTAAGTGCCGCCCATGTTTTTTTGGAACCTGTCTCAAAATTGGTTTTTGAAGCTGAAGAGAGAGGAAATTGTGGCAGACAAGGAAAAAAGGGGAAATTGCCCGGAGGTGCAGCAGCGCTGCTTTGAGGACGGTTTTCCCTTGATGACGCCGTATGCCGCGATTTTATGCCCGGCAGGCATCGAATGTTTGGAATTTCAGATTTATCAAGATGCGCTCGCTGCCTCCTCGCTGCTCATTTCAGCCTCTTGCAGCCGGAAGCGATTTTCAGATAGGTTTTAGAGGGTGTTTCAAAAATAACTGTCATAAGTCTGTCATTCCGGCCAGATTTATTCTGATTGTGGATAAAAACGGGCGGAATCGGCCTTAAAGGACAGATTCCCGACGCGCTTCGCTTGCGGGAATGACAAAAAATTAATGCCAAAAACTTTTGAAACACACATTGTCTAGAGGGGTCCAATGAAATGGACGAAGCATTAGAGGAAAAGCTCAGAAAAACCCCCCAGCAAAACGGCGTTTACATATTCAAGGACGAATCGGGCAAGGTCCTGTATGTAGGCAAGGCCAAGAGCCTGAGGAACCGCCTGAGGAGCTATTTCCAGAACGGCGCGGCACTGGATGAGCGCAAGCAGGGGATGGTGAGAAGGGTGCGCGACTTCTCCTACATCGTGACCGACAGCGAGCTTGAGGCCCTCATACTTGAAGCCAACCTTATAAAACAGTACAAGCCGCCCTTTAATGTCATACTACGTGACGACAAGAACTATCCCTATCTGAAGCTCACGATAAACGAGCAATGGCCAAGGCTGGAAGTGGTGAGGCGGATACTGCGCGACGGGGCGCTCTATTTTGGCCCCTTCATCCCGGCAAGCGCGATGTGGGAGACGCTGGCCTTCGTTCGCAGGCATTTTGGCCTGAGGCCCTGCCGCTACCGGCTGGACAAGAAAATGCGTCCCTGCATCCAGTACCAGATGGGCAGATGCCCTGCCCCCTGCAGCGGCGCCCTCGCTCAGGAGGAATACGCAAAGACGGTAGACGAGGTAAGGCTTTTCCTGGAAGGGAAAAAGCAGGGACTTTTGAAGGAGCTTGAGGCCAAGATGAAAAAGCTTGCCGAAGAAGAGCTCTATGAGGACGCGGCAAGGCTAAGGGACAGGATAGAGGCCCTGAAAAGGGCGCTTGAGCAGCAAAAAGCCGTTTTGCCTGGCTTTGGCGACATAGACGTCATCGGATACGCCCTGGAGGGGGCGCGCCTGGCCTTCCAGGTGTTTTTTATACGCAGGGGGCTCATGATAGGCGTAAAGGATTTCTATCTGCCTCACTATGCCCCAGACGGCGCCCATATGCCGGCCGGGGAGCTCCTTGCCGGGTTCATGGAAACCTTCTACGCTAAGGAGATCATACCCGCGGCGCAGGTGCTTGTTGCGGAAAAGCCGGAGGACTCCGCAGCCCTTGAGGCATGGCTTTCGGGCAAGAGGCAGGGTAGGGTGAAGATAATTGTGCCCAGGCGCGGGAAAAAGGAGGACCTCCTGCGGATGGCGGAGCGAAACGCGGCGGAGGTGCTTCGGGCAAAGGCGGCATCGCCCGAACAAAAGACGCTTGAGACCCTGAAAGAAAGGCTTCATCTCAAGAAGGCGCCCGCAAGCATAGGGGCCTTCGACATATCAACCACGCAGGGGGCGCAGCCCGTGGGCGGGTTCATATACTGGGCGGATGGCGAGTTCAGGAAGGACCTCTACCGTCATGTAAAAATAAAAACGGTCCCGGGCGGCAAGATGGACGATTACGCAATGATGGAGGAAACGGTCTCCAGGGTCCTTTCGGACCTTGCCGATGCGGCCCCGGAGCTTGTGGTCATTGACGGCGGGAAGGGGCAGCTTGAGGCGGCCATGAGGGCGGTCTACGGGCTTCCGGATCAACCCGCCTCCGGGGTCGTGTCTGTGGCCAAGGACCCGGACCGGGTGTTTACCACCCGCACGGAGCTTCCGGTCAATATAGAGGACGGAAGCCCCTCCTCCCTGCTTTTAAAAAGGATACGCGATGAGGTGCACCGCTTTTCAATAGGGTTCCACAAAAGGCTGCGCGGCAAGAGCATGCTTTCCTCCCCGCTTGAATCGGTTAAAGGCATAGGCAGGCAGAAGCGGTTCGAGCTTCTGAGGCATTTTGGCAGCCTGGAGGCCATAAGGCAGGCCGATGAGCAGGAGATCGCCTCGGTGCCCGGTATAGGGCCGGAGCTTGCCAGGGTGATAAAAAACACCCTCTCCCCAAATAAAAATATGCTAGAATGACACCGATGAAACGTTCCCTGTCCATACCGTCCGTATTTTTGCCCGTTTTGTCCGTCTTTCTCTTTTCCATGGCCTTTCTGTTTGCTGCGCAGGCCCATGCCGCATACCGGATATACCTTAAGAACGGCTCCGTCATAAGCGGCGTCGGCTCTTATGCCCGCTCGGATGGCAACATCGAGTTCTCAATAGGCGGAGGGACCGTGGGCATCCCGGTGAAGGACATCGCCAAGATAGAGAAGTACGAAGAGGAAGGCGGGACTGTGGAGGCTCCCGCATATGCGCCGCCCGCTAAAGAAAAAAATAAAACCACCCCGCAGGCCGGGCAGCCGGGCCCCTCGTCCGGACAGAAAAAGGCCATCAGGGACAGGCTTGCCGGCATCAACAGACGGCTGGAAAAGATAAAGGAAAAAGAAGCCGAGTACCAGAAGCTCAAGGACCAGTATCAGGAAGTGATGCTCCGGATACAGAACCTTTTTAACCAGGGGAGGCAGCGTGCCATCGCCGCAGGCGAAAGCCCGCTAACCGCCAACCAGCAATACCTGCAGTTCCTGACCCCCGAGGAGCACCAGATGGTGCAGGCGAACTTCCTCGAAAAACAGGACCTGGAGGAAAAGATAAAGGACATGGAGACCAACGTCCTGCCCCGCCTTAAAGAGGAAAAACAAAGGCTCCTTGATGAGAAGCAGCAGGCTGAAGCCCAGCTTGGCGGCTGACCTCGCCGGCCTGCCCCCCTTTTCAGAACCCCTTAGAATCGCGCCCTGAAAAGATGCATAATATCCTGGTGCGGCGCGCGCAGATAAACCATTCCCATAAAGGGGACCACAGGGCGATATTAAGGGACATCGCGCGGCGCGCGATGCTTGAGCGCGGGCTATTGCCGGACTTCTCCCCCGAGGCCCTTGTCCAACTGGACGGGATAGGCCTGCCCGCAAGGGCTGGCGGGGCCGGTGTCCGGGACCTGCGGGGGCTCCCGTGGGCTTCGATCGACAACGACGACTCACGGGACCTGGACCAGCTTACTGCAGCCAGGGACCTGGGCGGCGGGAATGTATCGGTGCTTGTCGCGGTATCGGACGTCGATGCCCTTGTAAAAATGGACTCCCCGCTTGACCGTCATGCCAGGCACAACACCACTTCCGTCTACACGCCTGCGATGGTCTTCCCCATGCTGCCAGGAAAACTGTCCGAAGGCCTCACCTCTCTTAACCAGGATGAAGACCGTCTTGCGATTGTCATGGAAATGACCGTGGGCGCGGACGGCTCGGTGCGCAACTACGATATCTATGAGGCGGCGGTGCGCAACCGGGCGAAGCTGGCCTATAACAGCCTGGCGGCCTGGCTTGAGGGTGCGGGGCCTGTCCCTGCCAGGGCGCTGGCGGTAAGCGGGCTTGAGGAAAACCTGCTTCTCCAGGACCGCACCGCGCAGAAAATGAAGCGGCGGCGCCATGAGCATGGGGCGCTCAGTCTGAAGACGGTCGAGGCCAGTCCGCGCTTCGAACAAGACGTTGTCATCGACCTGGACATAAGGGCGAAAACCAGGGCAAACGACCTGATAGAGGATTTCATGATCGCGGCAAACAGTGCGGCCTCCAGGTTCCTGGCGGCAAGGGGGCTTCCGTCGCTGAGGCGGGTTGTCCGCAGGCCGCAGCGCTGGGACAGGATAGTGGAGCTTGCCAAGGAACAGGGCTGCGCCCTGCCAAAATCCCCCGATGCGGTCGCGCTCGAGCATTTCCTGACGGAGGCACAGGCCAAAGACGCCCTCGGGTTCCCGGACCTGTCTCTGAGCATAATAAAACTCCTGGGGCCTGGCGAATACGCGGCGGACATCCCGGGAGAGAAACAGTGGGACGGGCATTTCAGCCTGGCGGTAAGAGGCTACAGCCATTCGACCGCCCCTAACCGCCGTTTTCCGGACCTCATAACCCAGCGCCTGCTGAAAGCTGCGCTGGCAAAAACAGAAATACCCGCGCCTTATTCCGCCACCGGCCTGGAAGAGCTGGCGGCCCACTGCACGAGGGAAGAGGACGCGGCCAAAAAAGTTGAAAGGCGCGTGGGCAAGTCCGCCGCGGCGCTCCTGTTCGAATCCCGCATAGGCCAAAGGTTCGACTCGATAGTTACGGGGGCAGGCCCCAAGGGCACTTGGGTGCGTCTGCTGCACCCCCCGGTGGAAGGAAAGGTGGTTTCAGGCTACCAGGGGCTCGATGTCGGGCACAGGGTACGGGTGCGCCTGGTCCATGTGGACGTTGAGGCCGGATTCATTGATTTCGAAAGGTCCGGATAGATCCCCGGCTCAGGGGCCGAAGCAACCCGCCCAAAAGGACCCTGGCCAATCTTTATTTGAAAGACCGCCGGGAGGTCCGCCGGTTGCCAGAAGCCATCCTGCGGGATAGTTTTTTATGTTTTTTGTTCAGAACAAAAAGTTTAACTCCCGTTTTGAAATGGTTTTTCCAGCCAGGCTGTTCAAATGCCAGTGAACACGCATGCCCAAACAAAAACTCCTTTCCGGCTCAGGTTTTTGTTTTGAAAACAAAAAAAACCTCATAACCCGCCACACCATGAAACTATCCATGTAAAGAGTTCATACGGATAGTTTTAAAAGCCGGGCCTTCGCCTTCTTAGACATTTATCGGCCTCCACGGCAAATATTACCGCCGCTGCAACAGAAAGAATGTGCAGCCAATCGGCCATTGTTATGGGTTCGGTCCTGAACACCCACTGGAACGCAGGCATGTAAAGAAAAGCGACCTGGGCAAAGAAGGCGGCTATCATGCTGAAAAACAGGAAAGGATTGTCCAGCGGGTTCATCGAGAAAAGCGACTGCGTTTCCGAGCGGCTGTTGATAGCCTGGAAGAACTGGAAAAAGACCATCGTCGTCACAGCCACGGATCTTGCCTTTTCAATCGGCTCACCCGCCCAAAAGGCTCTAACGAATGTGTAAATCACCCCCAGTGAGATGACGAGTCCGACGAGCACGGTCCTCTCGATCAGAAGCCTGGACATTATCCCCTCGCCAGGATGTCTTGGAGAACGCATAAGGACATCCTTTTCCCCGGGCTCAAAGGCAAAGGCGACGTCTTGAAGACCATTGGTCACAAGGTTAATCCAGAGCAGTTGCGACGGGATATAGGGGATCGGCACTCCCAGTACGATTGCTCCGGCTATCGACAATATGGCGGCGACCCCTGTGGGTATCAGAAAGAACGTGACCTTGCGCAGGTTATCGAACACGATCCGGCCTTCTTTCACTGCCGCAAATATGCTCGCGAAATTGTCGTCGGCCAGGACCATGTCGGATGCCTCCTTTGCGACGTCAGTGCCGGTCATGCCCATGGCGATGCCTATATGGGCCGCTTTCAGGGCCGGGGCGTCATTGACGCCATCCCCGGTCATGGCGACGATTTCCCCTTGGCGCTTTAACTGCTCCGTTATTCTGAGCTTGTGCTGAGGGGCAACGCGTGCAAAAACTGAGATTTTCGCGAGCCGATGGAACAGGTCCTCGTCGCTCATCAATTCGAGTTCACTGCCGGTAAGCACAACTTCGCCAATGCCGCTTATGCCCATTTGCTCCGCTATGGCCTTTGCCGTTACCGCGTGATCTCCGGTTATCATGACGACCCTTATGCCGGCCGTCTTACAATCCTCGATGGCCTTTACCGCCTCTGGCCTTGGCGGGTCTATCATGCCCTGCAGGCCGGCAAAGACTAGGCCGGATTCGGCATCACTATGGGTAAGCTCCTTTATATCAGCTGGCGCGTCCTTCCAGGCAAAGGCGAGCACCCTCAGTCCCTGAGCTGCAAAATTTCGGGCAATAATTGAAACGGCGTCCTTATCCAGGCTGGCGCCATAAGCGTCCGTTACGCACATTTCCAGCATACGTTCGGGAGCGCCTTTAGCGAAGACCCGTTTTCTGCCATTTACGTCAAAGAGAGTGGCCATGTATCCACGCTCCGCTTCGAAAGGTATGACCCCGGCCTGTTGATATGTCTCTTCTTCGGCTTCAGCCAGAAGACCGGCTTTCATGGCGGAAACAATGAGTGCCGCCTCCGTAGGATCGCCATCCGCCTTATATTGGCCATTCTCTACATAAACGTCTGACTCATTGCAAAGCAGTCCGATGCGGAGCACCTGCAGGAGCCTTTTCTCTTGCGCCGGATGCACACGCATTCCCTCGTGGAGTATCTCCCCTTTAGGCTCGTAGCCGCTTCCGGTGAACTCATAGACGTGCCGGCCGTCATATGCGGCCCTGACCGTCATTTCGTTTTTTGTCAGGGTGCCGGTCTTGTCCGTGCAAATCACAGTCGTGCTGCCAAGGGTCTGTACAGCTGGGAGCTTTCTGATAATGGCATTATGCCTCGCCATCCGGGATACACCTACCGCAAAGGCTATTGTCACAACGACCGGAAGCCCTTCCGGTATTGCGGCAACTGCGGCGGCCACCGCCGTCATGAACATTTCCCTGATGCTTTCTCCGGTTACCAGGCCAGCGATAAAAAGGAGGGATGAGGCCGCCAGCACGAGCACGCCGATGGCCTTTGCAAAGCGTTCGATCTTTTTCTGTATGGGAGCCTCCACCTGGCCGATCTCTTTTATCTCGCCGGCAATACTTCCGAGGATGGTGTTCGCGCCGGTCTCGACTGCCACACCCCGGGCCCTGCCGCCTACAGCGATTGTGCCCATAAAGGCCATGTTGATCTGGTCTTGAGGCATCAGTTCTACCTCTTCAAGGGGAGATACCGCCTTCTCCACTGGCACGGATTCGCCCGTAAGCATCGCCTCGTCAACCTTCAATTCAATTGAGTGCAGCAGACGGATATCGGCGGGAATCCTTGAGCCGGAAGCTATCAGGACAATATCGCCAGGGACAATTTGCCCGCTGTCTAGTTCCTTTTCCTGCCCCTCCCTCAGCACGCGCGCTTTAGGGACAACCATCCTTTTGAGCGCCCGGACACTCTCTTCTGCCTTGTACTCCTGGATATATCCTATGATGGCGTTAAGCACGACTATAAAATAGATTACGCCTGTATCCATGTATTCACGGAAATAAATGGTGACCATGCCTGCGGTGGCCAGCATATAGATGAGCGGGCTTGCAAACTGGTGGAGCAGGATTTTTAACTTCCTTATTTTCTCTTCTTCGGCAAGCCTGTTTGGCCCATAAAGGACAAGGCGTTTCTCCGCTTCACTTTCGGACAGACCGGCTTCCGAAGTTTGGAGCTCCTGTAAGACCTCGTTATGATTTAATTGATACCAATGCATTTTCTTGATTGCCCTAAACAGCTCCCCAATTGAAATTTATAGCTGCTTATGGCAATAAGCAAGAAGAACTTAACAGAGTATCTCAGTAAAATAAGCTGACATACTTCCGAGGAAGGCAATTAAGCGCTTTGCCTTTCCTCCGGCGAATATATTTAAATAGATTCTGTGGCCTGGTGCGGCATGCAGCAGGCCGGGCTTTTTTGTTTAGGCGAAAATTTGCATCGAATCAGGACACGGGGGATGGCGCTCTGGACTTAGACGGGAAAACGGCATACGTTGCGCTCTGGGGTTCGGCCTGCCTGGCTGCCTTTTATTTTTATCTGAAGGACTGGCGCTCATTTGCGTTTTCCGGCCGGAAATACCTGCGTTTCCTTTTGGTCCCGTGGAAGGTCGTGACCTTTTTGGCCGCGCTTGCGGGCATGTGGGCAATCGCTCCATATTCCGGCGACCCGACCTGGGACCACTGCGATGCTTTTTTCATGTCCGTGCTGACATTTGCTGGGGCCCCGTGGGCCGTGGGCGCGCTGTACAGGTCTTTTAAGGGGAAAACGCCCTGGCGGCAGACCTTTGTGGCTTTTTGCGTCTGGATGTTCTCCGTAAGCTGGTCCTACGATCTGTATATACTTTTCCGCGATGGCCGCTACCCGGCGGAATGGCTGGCCAACATGTTTGCCTCCTCAACGCTTTATATACCGGCCGGATTGCTTTGGAACCTGGCCTGGTCCGACGGTAAAGGCGTAATCTTCTCTTTCATGGAAGAAGACTGGCCGGGCCCTCCCTGCCGCCGGGGCTTTTCGAAGGTCTTCTGGTATGCGATGCTCTTTATCGCCTTTGTGGCCGGCCTGACATTATATTTCCTCAAAGGGTCCGGCGTTTTCCACTTCCGGGCAAAAGAGTTATTATGGATCATGGGTTTTGTTCACCATGTTGTTTGAAAAAGTGAGGGTTTTCTGAAAATATGCGGGTCCTGCTGATAGCCGAAAACAGGCAGACCACCCACGTGACAGCCTTTCCGCTTGGCGCGGCGTGCGTTGCCGGAAGCCTCAGGAAGGCCGGACATGATGTTTCGGTGCTGGACATGATGTTCCTGGATGACTGGAAGAAAAAATTACAGACCTTGCTTGAGGACTTCAGGCCGGATGTGGTCAGCCTCTCGATAAGAAACATAGACAACCAGGACTCGCGCAATACAGTCTTTTATCTAAGCGGCATCACCGGTATCGTGCGCTTCTGCCGGGAACACAGCGAAGCGCCTGTGGTGCTTGGAGGCGCGGGGTTCAATATCCATCCGGCCGGGTGCCTTAAATACCTGGGTGCCGGTCTGGGCATCTACGGCGAGGGGGAGCAGGCCTTTCCCATGCTCCTGGCCGCGCTCGAAAAGGGAGCAGCGATCAACCGTCTGCCGGGCGCCGTCTGGATGGACGGTAGCCATCCGGTGGTCAACCCTCCGGATTTCATTGCCGATCTGGACAAATGGGTGCACCCCTCATATGACGATTTCGAGGTAAATTCTTACCAGGACTACAGCTCAGGGACGATCCCCGGATGTGTTACGGTCCAGTCCAAGCGGGGATGCCATATGAAATGCATTTACTGCTCCACTCCGTTTATGGAAGGGACCGGTTGCCGCGCTAGGACAATCGAGAACGTGGTCCGGGAAATGGCCTGCCTGAATGAAAGATACGGCATCAGGCGGTTCTTTCTGGCCGACAACGTTTTCAATTTCCCGCTTTCCTACGCGAAGGATTTCTGCCGCGGGATCTTAAAAAGCGGACTTTCCATTGAGTGGCAGGCCATCATGAACCCCGCTTATGGAGACGATGAACTTTTCGGCCTTATGCGTAAGGCGGGATGCGTTTTCATGAGTCTTGGGAACGAATCCGGCGCGGCGCCTGTGCTGAGAAATCTGAAAAAAGGGTTTTCACTGAAAAAGGTCCGGGAAATGGCGGACCTTGCCCGCAAGCACGACATAAAATTCTCCAGCTTCCTGCTTTTGGGCGGGCCCGGAGAGAACCGGGACACGGTAAAACGGAGCGTGGAATTCGTGGAGGAACTGGCCCCCGCCGTCGTTTCCCTGAAGGCAGGCATCCGCATATATCCGGGAACCGGCCTGGAGAATATCGCGCGCGAAGAGAATCAGATAGCACCTGGCCAGGACCTCCTTTTCCCCGCCTTCTACATGTCGCCCGCAATCAGGGAATGGATATGGGACTACCTGGAGGAGACGTGCAGGAGGCACGAGCGCTGGAGCATTTAAAAGATGCCGAATTTTGCTGAATCAACGGAAACACTCTCCCTGTCTGCAGGGTGAGCCCCGCTTTTTTAGGAACCTTGCCAGCCCGGCCGCTCCGGCTCAACCAAGGCCGCATCCACGCAGCCATGAGAGGCGCCGGAAATGAGCCCGGGTATCTTCCTTCTCTTTAGGCCAAAAATGAAGGAGCCCTATGCACGCTGGGAGGCGGCACGGCGGCCCGCCTTAAAAAACCTCGGACCGCACGGAAGAAAAATCGCAAGGACATCCCATGCAAAAAAAACAAAAAAGAGCCCGCTTTACGATATAAGGCCGGTGTTCTCTGTGACCTTCATCCTGCCCCTGAGCCCTTCAAGGAAAGAAGCCAGGGCGCGCTGGCGCTTCATGTTAAGGAGAGTTCCCTTGAGGGCAGCGGCCGCCTGGGCGTTCAGTTTGGGAGGGATGGAGGCAAGCTCCGCCGGAGACAGCTCCACCGGGTCTTCTATCATCCTGCGCATCTTGTCCACAAGGAGCTGCCGCCTGAGTGAGGACTCATACTGCGCGGGTGTGATACGGTTCATCCTGAGCACGTTTAGGTATGCGCTCCTGCTGAAGGCCCCGCCCTGGCTGAACGCGGGCTCGGACTCTATGACCGCCCTGAGCTCGTCATTGGTCACGGTGATACCCTCGGAGCTTGCCGCGTGGTAAAGCATCTCATCTGCGACCAGTCCCCCCAGGACCTGGATCTTGAGGGCCTTCTTCATCTTGTCGTCGAATTTATCGCCATAGGTGCTGCTCACGCTGTCCTCAGCCCTCTGGTATGCCCGCCAGAACTGGGTCATGGGTATCCTGGTGCCGTCCACGGTGGCCACCACCTGTTTGTCCTTGCCATTTCTCAGCCCGCCAATACCCCAGAAGATAAAGGAGATGATGATCACCACAAACAGCACGTAGAAATATTTGCCGTGCTTGCTCATTAATTTAAGCATATCCGGTTTTTAATACCTCCCGTCGAAATAATCGTTCAATATGTCCATATGGTCGAACACTATGGGCGAGGGCAGCCCTTCCCGCCTGAAAACCCGGGCCTGCAGCGCGTCGTCGGCTCCAAGGAGCGTGCCTTCACCCTTGGCGACAAAGACCGTGCTTATGGTATGCTGCCTGGGGTCCCGCGCGGGGTCGGAATACGTATGCATCTGCCTTATGAGCTTCACCTCAAGCCCCGTTTCTTCCCGGGCCTCCCTGCGCGCCGCGTCCTCCAGGGTCTCCCCGTAATCCACAAACCCCCCTGGAATGGCCCACCCGTGCGGGGGGAACTTCCTCTCCACAAGCACTATGCCCTCCCCGTGCTCTATGATGATGTCCACAGTGGGGGCAGGGCCTCTTTTTTGTCCTCCAGTCACTCGATCGTACCCGGAAGTATCACTCGAAGTCGGCCTCCATCTCCTTTTCAGGAAGAACGGTGGAGATGGCGTGCTTATAGATGAGCTGGCTTGTGGAGCCCTTGAGCATGACGACGAAGTTGTCAAAGCCCTTTATTATGCCCCTCAGCCTTATCCCGTTCGTAAGGTAGATTACTACCGGCACCTTTTCTTTTCTGAGCTTGTTCAGGTAAGCGTCCTGAAGCGACTGCGTTTTTATATTGTCGGCGCCCATTCCTCCCCCTCCTTATTACCCCCGATGGGGGCTTTCATTTTATTTTTTTATTTTAAATCTAATCATTTTTTACCGCAAGGGCGGGCGCTATTTAAAAATCCTCCCCGTTCTGTTATATTATGGTAAGCGACGGCTTAGGACTTTTATTTTAAATGTTTATCTGTGCGCTGACCGTTTTTATATTTCTTTTCTTCCTGCCCTCCCATGCCTTTGCCTGGGGGCCGCTAACGCACATATACCTTGGGACGGAGGTCTTTCTTACGGGCGCGTCGGCCCTGCCTGGGTCCGCTTACGCCCTGATAAAGAAGTTCAGGCAGGACTACCTTTACGGCAACATCATGGCCGACATCATTTTTGCCAAAAAATACCTGCCCAAGGAAAAAAACCCCCATAACTGGGACGTAGGGTTCGAGCTGCTGGAGGACGCGAGGACGGAGCCGGAGCAGGCCTTCGGCCTTGGCTACCTGAGCCATCTGGCGGCGGACACGGTTTCCCACTCCTTTCTGACAAACGGGAAAAAGAACATCGGCCATACCTACCTGGAGCTGCGCGCGGACGGCCTCATAGACAGGCACTACTGGGTCATGGCCATGAGCATAGACAGGAAGGTGCAGAGGCGGGGGGACGTCCTGGTGGAGAGATGCCTTTCGAGCCCGCTTTTCTCCTTCAAGACAAACAAGCGGATCTTCAGGGGGATGGTGCTTTTTTCCGGCCTGAGCGGCGCAAAGCCGCCTCGCCCAACTCCCGTGTTCATATCATCGCTTAAAAGCGGCCGGATAGAAAAGCTGCACGAGGAATCCCTTTTCAGGATAGTGGACGTACTGGAGAAAGGCAGGGATTCAAAAGTCCTCAAAAAAGACCCGACAGGCGGCCTTCTTCTTTAGAAGCAAAGAATCTGAAAGCTGAACTGAACCAAGAAAATCCCTGCCCCGAAAAATTTCTCCTTTTTCCGGCTTTGATCTTAGCCCGGCTAATGTAGTGCGTGGGTCAATGTCTCCGAGAATAACCGCCTGTATTGCTATTTGCCGTCATACCGGCATGTC
Organism: Nitrospirota bacterium; assembly: GCA_021813765.1. Lineage (GTDB taxonomy): Bacteria > Nitrospirota > Thermodesulfovibrionia > Thermodesulfovibrionales > JdFR-88 > JAKAEG01. The sequence goes on along the minus strand of JAKAJM010000021.1, from coordinate 9,934 downwards.
TTTAGCCGCTCCCTGGCCATCGACTTCGCCGTAAAGTCCTAACGTCACTGGATTCCGGATTACGACCTCCGGAATGACGGCCAAGGCTTTTTTATGTAAAGGAATTTATACTCATCACACGGCTAACGTATGCTGTCCTTGAGGCCCTTGCCGGCGGTGAATTTGGGCACCTTCATCGCGGGAATCTTTATCTCGGTGCCGGTGCGCGGGTTGCGGCCTTTCCTGGCCTTGCGTTTGCTTACAAAAAAGGTCCCGAAGCCCACCAGGGTGACCTTCTGGCCCTTCTTGAGCGCCACCTTGACGCCTTCGAGCGTCGCATCGAGCGCCCTTCCTGCATCCGCCTTGGAAAGACCCGCCTGAGACGAAATCTTGTCCACGAGTTCCGTTTTTGTCATCTACTACCCCCCTTTGAGATGTTGAAGTGGAAATAAGCTAACAGGAAGAAAAAGAGTTTGTCAAGATTTTTGGCGGGCCTCAGGCCCCTGAAAGCCACTAATAGCAAGGGTTTCGCGCATTGACAGCCCGCAAAGCAAGCATTTAAAATGTATCGCGGTGCAGGAGGCTCCGGAAAGCAGGGCCGGCCCGGTTTTTGACAGCCCTCCGGGGCTTCTATTCAGACGAAAGGCAAGACGGGATATATCAGATGAAAGACAAGATACTGGGAGCGTTTGATGAGAGCGCGCAGGTCAAGATGAAATTCGCCAAGGAGAACGCGGCCCTCATAGAGGAAGTCTCCCGGATGATAGCCGAATCTTTCAGTATGGGGAAAAAGCTCCTGCTTTTCGGAAACGGCGGAAGCTCCACCGACGCCTCCCATATCGCGGCCGAGTTCGCCAACAGGCTGAAGATGGAAAGGCCCCCGCTTCCCGCGCTGGCCCTCAACACCGACATGGCCGTGATCACATCCATTGCCAACGACTACGATTTCTCCGACGTATACGCAAAACAGCTAAAAGCCCTGGCCGAAGAAGGCGATGTTGCCATGGCCCTTTCCACAAGCGGCAGCTCCCCGAACATACTTAAGGCGATGGATGTGGCTAAGAAAAAGAAGTTAAGGACGGTGGCGCTTACGGGCCTTAAGGGGGTGAAGTTCGCCTCGAAGGCCGAGTACGCATTTGTGGTGCCTTCGCAGGAGACGCCCAGAATACAGGAGACCCACATCACACTGGGGCATATCCTTTGCCAGATGGTCGAGGAGATACTCTTTGAAGCGCCCCGCAAGCGCAAATAATAAAAAAACGCTAGCCTCCCCCGTGTCCGGCGGGGCGGCCGGGGCGGACTCCCCGGAGCTGGTCCTTGGCATAGACCCGGGCAGCATCTACTGCGGCTACGGCCTGATAAGAAAGGGAAAAAACAATAGCTGCGTCTACGTGAGCTCAGGACGGATCGGTATGACCAGGTCCGCTCCGCTTGAACTGCGGCTGATGGAACTTTTCGATGGGTTAAGCGCGCTGGTAAAAGAGCTTTCCCCGCAGGCAGGCGCGGTGGAAAAGATATTCTTTGCAAAAAATGCCAGGGCGGCCCTGAGCCTGGGCCACGCCAGGGGCATAGCCCTGCTGGCGCTGGCAAACGGAGGCGTGCCGGTCTACGAATACAGCGCGCTCGAGGTGAAAAAAGCTGTGACAGGCTACGGGAGGGCTGAAAAACATCAGGTCCAGGAGATGATCAAAAGGCTCCTTGGCCTGGGCTTTTCCCCCAGCACCGACGGAGCCGACGCCCTTGCGCTTGCGTTTTGCCACTTGAACAGGCAGGATTTTTCTTTACCATGCAAGGAGACAAAAACAAAAAGTCCATATGACGGATAGGGTGGGCATATGATAGGCAGCCTCAGGGGAAGGCTTTTAAGCAAGCGCGCAGACGGGGTGGTAGTGGATGTGCAGGGCGTGGGCTACGAGGTCTCCGTGCCCTCAAACGCGGCCGCAAACCTGCCCGAACAGGGAGTGGAGGTGTTTCTTCACATCCATACCCATGTGAAGGAAGACAGCATAAAGCTCTTCGGGTTTTTGTCCCCGCATGAAAAACAGGTCTTCTCCACCCTTCTTGGCGTAAACGGAGTAGGCCCGAAGCTGGCCCTGAACGTCCTTTCCAGCCTGCCGGGGGAGAGCTTCAGGCAGGCGGTGGAGGCCGAGGACACCGCGGCGCTCTCCAGGGTGCCTGGCGTCGGCAAAAAGACCGCAGCGCGCATAATCCTGGAGCTTAAACAGAAGCTGCCCTCAATGGCAACAGACCCGAAAGACGCCACTTTCGAGGACGCGCTCTCGGCGCTTGTTAACCTGGGCTACAGGAAGGCGGAGGCCCAGAAGGCGCTTGAAAAGGCTGAAAAGGAATCATCGAAAGGCCTTGAAGGGCTTCTTAAAGCGGCCCTGAAAGAGCTTACGGGGCATTAAAAAAAGCAAAGGAGAGGAGAAACATCTTTTTTGGCAAGGCTTGAAGACAGTCCGCTTGATCCCAGGCCTAAAATGGAGGAAAGCGCCCTCGACATAACCCTGAGGCCAAAGAATTTTGCGGATTTTGTCGGCCAGGATAAGCTGAAGGAGAACCTTAAGGTCTACATCGAGGCGGCAAAGGCCAGAGGCGAATCGCTGGACCATGTGCTTTTCTCGGGGCCGCCGGGGCTTGGCAAGACAACGCTTGCAAACATCATAGCGGCCGAGCTGGGAGTGGACATAAAAAGCACCTCCGGCCCCGTCCTTGAACGCCCTGGAGACCTGGCCGCCATCCTTACCAACCTCCAGGAGTTCGACATACTCTTTGTGGATGAGATCCACCGGCTGCCAAGGACGGTGGAGGAAGTGCTGTACCCGGCCATGGAGGACTATCAGCTCGACATCATCATCGGGCAGGGGCCAAGCGCCAGGACCCTAAAGCTCAACCTGCCGCGCTTTACCCTTGTGGGCGCAACCACCAGGACGGGACTTCTGACCTCCCCGCTCAGGGACCGCTTCGGCATAGTGAGCAGGCTGCAGTTCTACGGCCCCGAAGACCTGAAACAGATAATACTGCGCTCCGCGGGCATCCTTGGAGCCCGGATAAAGGAGGACGCGGGGGCCGAGATAGCCTCCCGCTCCAGGGGCACCCCGCGCATAGCCAACAGGCTTTTAAAACGGGTGCGCGATTTTGCCCAGGTGAAAGGAAGCGGTATAATTGATATCGAAAGCGCAAGGACCGGCCTTGCGGCCTTGGAAGTGGACGAAAAAGGGCTTGATGACATGGACAGGAAACTGCTCCTTGCGATAATAGAGAAGTTCAGGGGCGGCCCCGTCGGGATAGAGACCCTCTCGGCCGCCGTGCGGGAGGAAAAGGACACGCTGGAGGAGGTCTGCGAGCCCTTCCTCATCCAGGAGGGCATGATAGACAGGACTCCCAGGGGCAGGATGGCCACAAGAGCGGCTTACGAACATCTTGGATTAAAGATCCCGAAAGGACTGTTCTGAACGGAAATGGACAAAGAAGAACTGAAAGGTTTTTGCAAAACCGAGTTTGAAAAACTGAAAAGCCTTGCAAGCACGCTTTCTTCCTTCTGCGTTAACGAAAAGACGTACGAGCTCAAGGAGACGGCGGCCATGGGGGCTTTTCTGTTCAGCGTTTACCAGGGAGTTGAGCGTGTCCTCGAACAGCTCCTCATATTTGATTCCCTGAACCCCGCGCAGGCTGAAGACGGGCGGGCCGAAATGGTCCTTAAAAAGGCCCTGGAGCTTGGCATCGTGCCGCCTGAGCTTAATAGCTCCCTGGCCGGATACCTGGCCTTCAGGGAGTTTTTCAGCCGCTCATACGTGACCGACCTGAACGCGCTGAAGATCTGCGGGCTCGCCCGCAATTGCGAGCAGACCGTGGAGCGGCTTGAAAAAGAGGTCCTTGAGTACATAGACACGGTTTAAATAAAAAGGCCGTGTACGCCCACAGGATTTTTTCCGGAAGAACGAAAAATGAAACTGGTCACTGCGATAATAAGGACCGTCTCGGCACAGAAGGTGGTTAACGCCCTGAAGATGTGCTGCGTTTCGGGCGTGACCTTCTCCGAGGTAAGGGGCATGGGGGAGAACTTCGATCTGAGCAAACCTTACACCATCCACAGCAGGCTTGAAGTTGTGGTAAGCGATGAGAAAGCAGACGACGTCGTTGCCGCTATCCTCGAAAACACCCGGATGGGCATGCCCGGAGACGGCATCATAACCGTAAGCCCGCTTGACTACCAGGTTGAGATAAGGACAAAGGAAAAACTGGTCTGATATTTCTTTTTATTTTTTAATTTTTTCAAGCCAGCCGCCCGGCCGCTATCCTCTTTGCCATCTCCCTCTGTATATCCGGGGTATCCGAATAAGTAAGCAAAAAAAGCCGGTCCCGCCCGCGAGGGATTATGTAGGGGTTTCCAAAAGAAAGCCAGATCACCTGAGGCCCAAGCGCGGAGAACCTTTCTATGTTTTCCTTAAGCGCCGCGGCCGGGGGCTTCCAGGCCTCGGGGATCGAATGAACCGCGACTATGAGGCCTCCTTTTCCCCTGGAAATGGCCGGACCGGCTTGCGGGTTCACGATCACTTTTGTCCCAGGCGACAGCTCCCCAAGCGCGCTGGTGAAAGGCAATAGCGCCCGCGGGTTGTCCGACAGCGCCACCACGGTAAACCCGCCTGTCTTTGGCCCTCCTGATGCAAAAAGCTCCCCCTCGGCCCTGATTGCCTTTAACGCTATCTGCCTGGCCAGTTCCCTGTCACCCTCGAAATCGGGCGGGGCCTGGGGCAAAGAAGGAGACGCCAGCAAGGAAAAAAGCCTTTTTCTTTTTGCCCTCAGCAGGCCTGCATCGGCCCTGTCGGAGGCAGGATGTGCCGCCCGCCAAAGCGCGGCGTGTTCAACAAGGTATGCGGCGGTCCTGTCCGGGTCTAACGGATGAAGTAGGATATTTGCGCAGGCCTCAAGGGCCAGAACAGCCGCCTCCTCCTCTTTCATCCCTGTGCCTGCCATATTGAGGGCGTCGGTCACTATGAGCCCTTTGAAACCCATCTGATGCCTCAGATATCCGATGGCCGGAGCAGAGAGGGTGGCCGGAAGCCCGGATGGATCTATGAGCGGCACCTTCAGATGGCCGGTCATGATCGCGGACACCCCCGCCCCGATTGCGGCCCGAAACGGCTTTAACTCGAACTCCTCCAGCGCCCGTGCGGTCTTGTTCACCACAGGCATTGCCGAATGCGAATCCTCCGTGGTGTCCCCGTGCCCCGGATAATGTTTTCCGCAGGCCCAGACGCCTTGTTTTTCTATCTCCCCGGCCATCATGGCGCCAAGCTCCGAAACTGTCTGCGCATCCTCCCCAAAGGCGCGCGTGGAGATTATCGGGTTGTCCGGATTTGAATTTATGTCCAGGACCGGGGCGAATATCATGTTTATTCCCGCCCACCGGGCCTGGGCGGCAAGGCCGGAAAAAGCGCGTCTGAGGGCTTCCTCCCCGATGCCCGCCCGGTATGCAGAACCCATTGCCATCGCGGAGGGCAGGAGCGTGCCGCCCTCCACCTGCTGGCCAAGACCCCTTTCAAGGTCCGATGCGATAACGAGCGGAAGGCGGGCCCTTTTTTGCAGCTCCGCTATGCCGGCCTTTACCGCCTCCAGCCTGCCGCCGAAAAGTATGAACCCCGCCACGCCCTTGTCCACCAGGGCCGCGTACATGGAAGGGTCTTTCTCAAGCAGGGCCCCTTCCATGCGGGGCATCAGGAACTCGTAAGGGTTTTTTTTGTTTTTTTTGTCTTCGCCCTCTTGCGCCATTCTTTTATATTAAACAAAGGCAAAAAATCTTTTTCTTCCGTTTGCTAATTCCCCGCAAACGCCTTATCATAAAAAGACACACCAGAAGGAGAGAACTTGTAAATGGGACTTTTTGACAGGCTTAAAAAAGGGCTGGAAAAGACCAGGGCCAGCCTGATGGGCGGCATAGACAACATATTTTCCGCGGGCAAAGCGCTGGATGAGGAAAGCCTTGAGGAGCTGGAAGAGCTCCTTATCTCCTCGGACATCGGGGTAAAGACGGCATCCGGTATAGTGGAGTCCCTGAGCCAGAGGAAAGGCGAGATAAAAAAGGCGGGCTCACCCAGGGAATTTTTAAAGACGGAGATGACGGAGCTGCTTGGCAGGCCGGAACCGCTGGTGCTTTTCGGGGAAAAACCTTTCGTCATCCTCACCATTGGAGTAAACGGGGCCGGAAAGACCACGACCATCGGCAAGCTTGCCTCGCGGTTTACCCAGGAGGGCCGTTCGGTTATCCTGGCCGCGGCGGACACCTTCAGGGCCGCCGCCATAGAGCAGCTTGAGATATGGTCTCAAAGGACCGGGGCGCAGATAATAAAGCAGCAGGCGGGCGGCGACCCGGCCGCGGTTGCCTTTGACGCCGTAGAGGCGGCAAAGAAACGGGGCGCGGATGTGGTGATAGTGGACACCGCGGGAAGGCTGCACACGAAAACCCCCCTTATGGAGGAGCTAAAGAAGGTAAGGAGGGTGATTCAGAAGGCCATGCCCGACGCCCCGCAGGAAACGCTGCTGGTGGTTGACGCAACCAACGGCCAGAACGCCATGAGGCAGGCGGAGCTATTCAACCATGCCATAGCGGTCACCGGCATCGCCCTTACAAAGCTGGACGGCACGGCCAAGGGCGGCATAGTCTTTACCATAAAGCGCGAACTCGGAATCCCGATAAAACTTATCGGCATAGGAGAGGCGGTCGAGGACCTCAGGGACTTTGACCCAAAGGACTTCATAGACGCCCTTTTCGGATAAGAAGAACCCCTGTCTCAAAATAGATTTTGCGGCGGGTTCTATACTACAGGTCCTCGAAATGGGACAGCTTTTTGAACTCCCTGAACCTGCCCTCTATCTCCCTGTAATCCAGGCTCGATATGCCCCCAAGGCTGAAATCCTCTACCGCGAAGGAGGCCATGCAGCTTCCCATAACCAGGGCCTTCCTGAGGTTCCCGTCGGACCAGTCCATGGTGCTTGCCACATATCCCATGAAGCCGCCCGCGAATGTGTCGCCGGCCCCTGTCGGGTCGAAGACCGCCTCCAGCGGGTAGGCGGGCGCCGAAAAGGTGCTGCCCCCGTTGAACATGAGCACCCCGTATTCGCCCCTCTTTACTATAAGAGTTTTTGGCCCCATGGAAAGTATCTTCCTGGCCGCCTTTACAAGGTTCGGCTCCCCGGCAAGCTCCCTGGTCTCGGCGTCGTTGATGGTGAGGATGTCAACCAGCTTTAGGGTCTCAAGAAGCTGGGGTTTTTTGTTTTCTATCCAGAAGTTCATGGTGTCCGCCGCAACAAGCCTCGGTTTTCTTACCTGCCCAAGGACGCTTTTTTGCAGCTCGGGGTCTATGTTGGCCAGAAAGACTATCTCGGCGTCCCGGTACTGCTCGGGAAGCTCCGGCTTGAAGGTCTCAAATACGTTAAGCTCCGTCCTTAGCGTATGGGCCTTGTTCAGGTCGTAGTCGTAAAAGCCCTCCCACCTGAACGTCTTGCCCGGCACACGGCTAAGGCCGCTCAGATCCACCCGCTTTGTCTTGAGGAAGTTTATGTGTTTTTCGGGAAAGTCCTGGCCGACAACGGCGACGACACGCACATCGGTAAAATAGCTGGCCCCCGTGGAAAAGTATGTCGCGGAGCCGCCAAGCGCCTCTTCAACCTTCCCAAACGGGGTCTTGACCGTATCAAGCGCCACTGAGCCTACTACCAGTATCCCCATCAAACACCTCGCTGTAAATTTTTTTTATTTTATTTGCTGCTTTTCTCTTTTTCTTTTTCCAGGCAGCCGGGGCACAGGCCAAACAGGTCCATCTGGTGGCCTGTGAGAGAGTAGCCGTGTTTTCTGGCCAGTTTCTCCTGCAGCGCCTCTATGTCCGCGTCCACCACCTCTATAGCCTTCCCGCAGCGAAGGCATATGAGGTGGTCATGGTGCGCGTGGCCGTATTTGTGCTCGTACCTGGCCAGCCCGTCGCCAAGGTTAACCTGCCTTGCCAGGTCCGCCTCTTTCATTAGACGCAGCATCCGGTAGACGGTTGCCCTGCCTACAGTGCGGTCTTTCGTCTTTACAAGGAAGTAGAGTTCCTCCGGGGACAGATGATCCTCTTTTTTAAGGAACATATCCAGGATAAGCCCGCGCTGGCGGGTCATCCTGAACCCGCGGGCCGCTATGTGCTCCTCGAATACCTGCCGCTCTTCCTTGTTAAGGCCGGCCCCGGCTTTGGACTTTTCTTTTTTTGCGGCCACGGAGCCCTTTTCAGATGCCGCTTTGATCTTTTTGGATGTTCCAACCATGGAAAAGAGATTTTAAAAGACGGCCTTTCCCCCTGTCAATGTTTTCGCCGGCTTTACCGCGGGCCAAAGCTCAGCCCGCGTGGGCCCACCACACGCCCACGAAAACGGCCAGCATGCTTATCCCTAGCACAACCCAGTGAAAAATGCCCAAAATGGCAAAAACTTTTTTCTGGTCGAACTTCTCCGGAGAGCTGAACAACTTTTTGAATATCCTCTTTTCAAAAATGAGCACAAGGAGATAGAAAAGCCACGCGATGAACATGAGGGTTATCCCCAGGCCCTTCCACGTGAACATGAGGTACCAGAGCCTGGTGAAATAAAGCAGCAAAAACCCCGTTATGCCTGTGAGCGCCACGTAGATCTTCGCATGCCTCGCGAAACGGTGCTCCACACCCTGAAAAAGCATGACCGCCTCGAAGGAATTCGTCATCCTGGCAATGAGCGGAAAGATGATAACGGTTACGAACCCCACCCCGCCTATCCAGAGCACCACGGTGGCCACATGCAGCGCGGCAAGAAGCGGTATCAACATATCTTTTCTCTGCGCCTCCTCTGTATCACTAATTTAAAAAATTAAAAACTCACAGATAAAAATGTGCCCGCCTACTCATGCTCCGCATGCTCCCCGGGCTCCTCTCTGAGCTCGCAGTATATCCCCCTGTCCTCGCATTCGCTGCACTGGAACTCAAGGGTCGCGTGGTCTATGCCCATATCCGCGAGCCGCTTTTTAAGGCGGGTGCTCAGCCCCTGCACATGGCTGAGCTTTTCATCGCTTACCCATACGTGCGCGGTAAACATCACCTGCCCCCTGGTAATGGCCCACAGGTGCACGTCGTGCACCCCCATGACCCCGGGGAACCCGCATATCTCCTTTGCGACCGCCTCCACATTGAACCCCTTGGGCGCAAGCTCCAGAAAGACATGGGCGGCCTCGCTCACCACCCTCAGCCCGCCCACAAGGATTATCGCCCCTATCAGGACGCTTGCCAGTGGGTCCGCATAGCGCCAGCCGGTAAATATTATCACAACGGCGGCCACAATTACGCCAAAGGAGGAAAGGGCGTCACCCACTACGTGCAGCCAGGCGCTTTTTATATTAAGGTCCCTGTGCCCGTGCCTGAGAATCAGAACCATTGCCATGTTCGCTGCAAACCCCAGGGCGGCCATCCCCGCCATGAGCCTTGTGTCAATGGCGGGGGGAACGGAGAAGCGTCTTACGGCCTCATCGAATATGACAAAGGAGATCACAAACAGGCTGCCCCCGTTTATGAGGGCGGCAAGAAGGCCGACCCTCTGGTATCCGAAGGTTGCCCTACGGTCCGGGGACCATTTGCTTATCCGGGCGGCGATCAGGCTGAGGCCCAGGGCGAAAGAGTCCGTGAACATGTGGCCGGCATCGCTTAGCAGCGCAAGGCTGTTTGCGAAATACCCGCCCGCCCCCTCTCCCAGCATGACTACAAGCGTCAGCACAAGGCTCAGGGCGAGCCTTTTTTCGGTGTCATGATGATGGTCATGCACATGCCCTCTTTCCGGCATGCCTTTATGATATCACGAGCGGGGGAAGAGCCCGCACAACATAAAAAGGCTTTACATCCACCAGGCCCCATAAATATAATCTGCTATCATATGGCGTTATCAGATCCCGATCACCGCT
>JAKAJM010000094.1 GCA_021813765.1 Nitrospirota bacterium | reverse complement strand
TTTTATCCATGCCGGGACCTCCCAGGGCTTCATGGAAAGGGGCAGGAGCTTCACTGCGGGGCCCGAAAAACCCTGCGGCTCCTTTTTTGACCTCATGAGCATGAAAAGAAGGCTCTGGGGCTCCGGGGCCACGGCATATGCCTGAACTTTTTTTAGGGCGTCGGCCTTAAGCGCGTCAAGATTTTCCACTATCACGGTCTTGCGCCCGCCAAAGAAGGGGATGGAGCGGACCGCCTCCAGCATGCCAGTCACGGAAAACCCGTCTCCTCCGGCATCGAGGCTTTCCACGGACAGGCCATCTGATTCGGGCGGGGACATCCGTTTGACCATGAGTTTCGCCTCGTAAAGCAGATAGAGGTCGGCGCAGTAGGCCAGGTAAACAGGTCCGGGCAATCCCTTTTTCAGTTCTTCAAGGAAGGTCTTCAATTGCGGCCCTCTCTTCCGGCATTTTTGGTTTTTTAAAAAAAATAAAAAACTATTTGGGGGACACCGTATTTACCGGCCCTGTCATTATAAGGCCAGAGACCATCTGCGAGGCAAAGCTCTGCATGCCGCCCTTGATCGCTTCCTGTCTTTGAGCAAAGACGTCGTTCAAATCCCCCTGGGCGGAAAATGAGATGATGAACGGGGATGAGCCTGCAAGCATCATTTTTTTCCCGTTTGCGTCCTGAAAAAAGAAGCTCCCCCTTATGGTTATCTGGTACGAGGTAAACACCTGGTTGTTCTCCGCGACCCCCAGGAGCTGGAAGGTGTCCAGGGTGCCGTATATCCTGTTTGGCGAGTCCTGGTCCACATTGATCCCCTGCTTCATAAGCTCGTCGGAGAGCGCGGAGTAAAGAAACTCCTCCAGGCCCGGCTCCGTGGTCTTGTTCTTGATCGGGCCTATGCTTACGCTCCTGGCCATCAGGCCCTGGCTGCCCACCATGGAGTATCCGCATCCGGACAGTGAAGCGGCAAGGAGAAAAAGAGACGCAAAAAGGAAAACGGAAAAAAGCGCGGAGCGCCCGTTTTTTTTCATTTGACCACTATATTTACAAGCCTTCCCTTTACAGCAAACACGTTTGCAAGCTGCCTGCCGGAGACGGCCTCCTGTATCCTTGTGAGCTCCATGGCACGGCCCTTAAGCTCCTCATCAGAAAGGCCCTGGGGCACCATTATCTTTGCCCGGACCTTGCCGTTTATCTGTACGACCAGCTCTACCTCCTCTTCCCTTGCCGCCTCCTCATCGTACTCGGGCCATGGCTCCAGCTGTATGGATGAAGGCATCCCGATGGCCTCCCACAGCTCCTCCGCAACATGAGGACAAAACGGGCTCAACATCAGGAGCAGCTTTTCAAGCGCAAAGCGCACCTGCCGGAGGCCCTCCTGTTCTTCCCGTCCTCCATGCTCGGCGGCCGCAAGCGTGTTCATGAGCTCCATCATGGCGGCTATCGCGGTATTGAAATGATATTCCCGCTCGATGTCCCTGGTGACACGCATGATGGTCTGATGGGTCTTTCTAAGGAGCGGCGACACGCCCTCCGGTGGCTGGCCCTTGACGGAGGCAAGCCCTTCCATGTTGTCATAAACGAAAGCCCATACCCGCTGGATGAACCTTTGGGCGCCCTCCACCCCTTTTTCAGACCATTGCAGGTCGTTTTCCGGAGGGGCCGCAAATAGCGAGAAAAGCCTTGCGGTGTCCGCGCCGTAGGTCTTTATCAGGTGGTCCGGGTCAACGACGTTCCTTTTGGATTTTGACATCTTTTCCGTCCTGCCCCGCTCCACCGCCCTGCCGCACCTGGCGCACACCCCCCCTTCGGCCTCGGAAGGATACAGCCATCCGTGCTCCGGGCAGCGGATGGTCTCCATGCAGACCATGCCCTGGGTAAGCAGCCTCTGGAAAGGCTCCGAGACGCCGGAGAGGCCCAGGTCCCTTATCACGCGCATAAAAAACCTTGAATAAAGCAGGTGCAGCACGGCGTGCTCCACGCCGCCCACATACTGGTCCACCGGCATGAAATGCCCGATATTCCCCTTGTCCAGGGCGGGCTCGTCTTTTCTTGAACAATAACGCACGTAATACCAGGAAGAGTCCACGAAAGTATCCATCGTGTCCGTCTCCCTCCTGGCATTGCCGCCGCATGAGGGGCAGGTGGTGTTTAAAAAACCTTCGGATTCCGCAAGCGGAGAGGCCCCTTTCCCCGTGAATTTCACGTCTTCCGGCAGGACCACGGGGAGGTCCTTCTCCGGCACCGGAACGATGCCGCAGCGCTCGCAATATATCATCGGGATAGGCGTCCCCCAGTAGCGCTGGCGGGATATGCCCCAGTCTCTGAGCCGGTAATTCACCACTTTCCTGCCCATCCCCCGGCCTTCAACGAAGGCGGATATATCCTCCCGCGCCTGGGCGCTTTTAAGCCCGGTGAACGGCCCGCTTTCCACAAGAATACCGTCCTCTTCGAAGGCCCTGTCCGAGGGGACCAAGCCTCCAGCTTCAGGCGTTACCACCACCTTCACCGGAAGGCCGTATTTCTGCGCGAACTCGAAATCGCGCTGGTCGTGGGCGGGGACGGACATTATCGCGCCCGTCCCGTACTCCATCAGCACGAAGTTGGCCACATAGATGGGTATTTTTTCATCATTGACCGGATTGGTGGCGTAGCGGCCCGTAAAAAGGCCGTGTTTTTCGTCCACCTTGCCGTAATGCTCCCTTATCCCGGCAAGGGCGCCAGGCTCCGCGAACTTTTCCGCAAGCGGATGCCCCGGAGCAAGGCATATGAACCTGGCCCCGAAAAGGGTGTCCGCCCTGGTCGTGAATATCGTTATGCTGTCACCGGTGCCCTCTACCCTGAAGACCGCCTCAAGCCCATCGCTGCGGCCGATCCAGTTTTTCTGCATCAGGACGACCTTCTGGGGCCATCCGGCAAGCCCGTCCGAGGCATCGAGGAGCTCCTGCTGGTAGGCCGTTATCCTCAGGAACCACTGCTCCAGCTCCTTTTGTATTACAGCGCTGTCGCACCGCCAGCACTTTCCGTCTATCACCTGCTCATTTGCAAGCACGGTGGAGCAGGAAGGGCACCAGTTGACGAAAGAGGCCTTCCTGTAGGCGAGGCCCTTCTCGTACATCCTGATGAAAAACCACTGGTTCCATTTGTAGTATTCCGGCAGGCAGGTGGCCACCTCCCTGGACCAGTCATAGGAAAGCCCAAGCCTTATGAGCTGCTTTTTCATATAGGCTATGTTCTCGTGGGTCCAGTGCGCGGGGTGGATGCCTTCCTTTATGGCTGCGTTCTCGGCAGGCAGGCCGAAGGCGTCCCAGCCCATCGGATGGAGCACATTGTAGCCGCGCATCCTTTTATACCGGGCAATAACATCGCCTATGGCGTAATTCCTGACATGGCCCATGTGTATCTTCCCGGAAGGATAAGGGAACATCTCAAGACAGTAGAACTTGGGTTTTTCGTGCGAAATGCCGGCCGAAAAGATGTTTTTACCGTTCCCAGCCCAGGCCGCCTGCCATTTAAGCTCTATCTCCCCGGGCTCGTATCTTTTTTTCACCTTGAGCGGCGACCTCCAAAATTAATTAAATGAAATGCCTCAAAAAATTAACGGCCAAAAATACTTGTCCAGATATTATAGAATTTCCGGCTGGAAGAATTGAAGGGTTCCCGGCATTTGAGGACCGCGCCCCCTGCACGCCCATGAAGGCAGGGCCGCCTCTTTTTAAGGCCATTCCGGATTTTGTGCGGGGCTGATATTGAGATGCCCATTGGGAAAGCCTATTCATCCATACTGTCATTACGGCCAGATTTATTCTGATTGTGGATAAAAACGGGCGGAATCATTCTTAGGCTTTCCGGAATGATTCCCGGCGCTCTCCGTTTGCGGGAATGACGGACAAAAAAACTCCCGTCCACAAAAAACGCCTGACGCTTTTGCCCATAAGCCGCGGCGCTGAGGAGCGATGGCCAAGCCCGGCTGCACCCATACACGTAAAGCGTGCATATGACAAGACCATATTCAGCCACATAAGGATCCGGCACTACCACAACCAATAATATATATTGACCTTTAAATTGAAAATTTAACTTGATCCGAATTTCCGTACGAAATATCCGGCAGCGCCGGGCTTCTCCCGCTATATCGCGATTTGACGCATATATGCGGCATATACCGCTAACTTGAGCGCTTGCGTCCTGCACATTCAATTCAACACAACCATAAGTAGAAAAGTAATAATTGAGCTTTTTACAGGACCTTTCATGAAGGGCATGCTAATTGCTATCTCCTCTCGCCGGGGAGGACATGTCCATAAAATACAATCCTTGCGGGCACTTGATTTCTGCGCGGGTTGCAGCAATAGTTTTCATTCCGGCCGCGTTCATCCTCTTCATGGCAATCAGCGCATCTGCAAGCGTGATGTTCCATTCGGGTGGTGTGGGCGATTGCGAAGGCTGCCACGTCATGCATCCGGGCGGGCCCGGCGAGCCCCAAGGGGGGCCCGGATATATCAGGGGATCAGACCCCAGCTCTACCTGCCTGAACTGCCATGCAGAGAAAGGCATGCCATACCAGGTGCTGAGCACGGACGGGAGCGTATTTTCCCCAGGCGGGGATTTCTTCTGGCTGACCGAAAGCGGCACAGTGACGATAGTAAATCCCGATGGCTCAAAGACCGTAGCGCCATATAACGATTTCAACAAGGGCCACTCCATAGTGGCACTTGACTACGGGCTCACGAACAATCCGCTTATGCAGGTCCCTCCGGGAAACAGCAGTTGCGACGCGAACTCCCCTGGTTTTACCGTGACCAGCGACGATTTTTCCTGCATAAACTGCCACGACCCGCACGGCAGGCTGCCAAACAACGCCTATGGCGGAAACGGCGGTGTCTCCCTGCCTCCCATCAGCCAGTCCGGCTCGTATGGCGCGACATCCTCAAAAAGCTATAGCGTTGGAAAATACAGGCTCCTGAACCGAACGGACTGGGACAACGTGCGCACGGGGGCTCCCCTCTGGGACCACGGAGTCCCGGTTGCAGTGGCCGACTCGGACCCCAGATATCATTTTTCCGAGACAGCGGACAACAGGCATCACGTTGACTACGGCTCGGGCATGTCCGAATGGTGCTCCAACTGCCACTGCGATTTCTTAAACAGCGGCAATACGTCCGGCGGGTCTGCACACAGGCATCCGGCAGGGGCCAAGGCGCTCATGACCAGAGTTGCCGTCAACTACAATTCGTATATAAGCACAGGAGTTTTTACGGGCGTGGAAGAGGATTCATGGCTCTCCCTGGTCCCCTTTGAGCGTGGGGTAACCAACGTCACTCAATTAAACGGGGAAAGAACGGACGGCCCGTCCACAGGGAAGGAAAACGTGATGTGTTTGACCTGCCACAGGGCGCACGCCTCGGCCTTCGACCATGACACCAGGTGGGACACATATGCAACTTTCCTTAATGACTCCTCCCCCGGCCCCATTTATAACGTGGGACAGGACCTGCTCAAACCATATGTGACCAATGCGCCTTATTACGGAAGGGACATAAATACGGCATTCGGACCAAAACAGAGATCGCTGTGTAACAAGTGCCACGCGCAGGACTAAGGAGGTTTTTCCGGACGGCGGGCGCATTCCCGGCAAGCGAACGAATATGACAATGAAATGAAAGGGTCATGATGAAAAAATACCTGCTCAGTGCCGTTTCCATGGTTCTTGCGGCAATTATCGCCATGTGGCCTTGCAGTGTCCTTGCCTTCCACAACGGCGGAGCCGGTTTTTGCGAAGGCTGCCACACGATGCACAATTCGGTCACTCCGGGCACCACGCCCAAATTCTCTCCCGGCCAGAGTTCCGTAAACGCGGGTGTAAGCTCATGGTCCGGCACCCCTTTGAACCGGGCCGGGGCTGCCGGCAACACGCCAAGTCCTTTTCTGCTCAGGGGATCGGATGACAGCTCCACATGCCTTAACTGCCATGCTCAAAAAGGGGTGCCCTACCGGGTGTTGAGCGTTGACGGCAACGTCAATATCAACCCGGGCGGGGATTTCTACTGGCTGAGCCTGACCGTCACCTATACGTCGATGGAAAACGGGGCCTCATATGTGATACAAGGCCAGGACCACGGCCATAACGTGATCGCAAAGGACTAT
This sequence comes from Nitrospirota bacterium, assembly GCA_021813765.1. Taxonomy (GTDB): domain Bacteria; phylum Nitrospirota; class Thermodesulfovibrionia; order Thermodesulfovibrionales; family JdFR-88; genus JAKAEG01. Next base: position 2,023 of record JAKAJM010000094.1, on the reverse strand, counting down.
GGCATGGTTGCGGACTCCGGTTTCAAAAATGCGCCGGGAGGCACCTATCCGTCTTCCGCCCTCACGTGCACGAGCTGCCATGACCCGCACGGACATGTGAACGGCGGGGCCCAAAACGGTCAAAAGCCTGTAAGCATGTCGGGCTCCTATGGCTGCTCAAACCCGCCTTCAGGCACTATTTGCGGCAACTACAGGCTGCTTGGGGACACACATTACAAAGGCAACAGTCTTTTTCCTTTTACTTTCACCTATGGTGCCCCTATGGCGGCAGCGGACAATTCGCCGGCTTATAATTTTGCCGAAACGGCTGACAACAGGCACCATGTGGATTATGGCACTCGCATGTATCCGCCTTACGATGACATATCCCAGTGGTGTGAAAACTGCCACCCGTGGGGCCAATTTGCCCATCACCCGGTTACCGGCACCTCCGCGGAGGGAGTGCCTCTGTTATATAATGCATACATAGCCAGCGGGAACCTCTCGAACAAGGTTACAAACGCATCCGGTGCGTGGCTGTCGCTGGTGCCTTTTGAACGTATAATATCAAGCCCCTCCCAGCTCAACGGCGAAAATACGAGCGGCCCCACACCTTCCAACCCTGGTTTTCCCTCATGCCTGACCTGCCACAGGGCTCACGCCTCCGCCTTTGAATGGGCAACAAGGTGGGACACAAGGGCGACGTTCCTTGCAAACTCTGTCCCGGGCGCTATATATAACGGCGACATTGAACACAGCAGTTATGGCGCATACGTCGCAAACGCCCCGTATTACGGAAGGGACATTAAAACGCTGTTTGGCCCATATCAGCGGCAGCTCTGCAACAAATGTCACGTGCTGGACTTTGATGATGTTACCGGCTTTCTGCCCAGCATTTATTAAACGCCTCGCCCCTCAATAAAGCCGGGCGGCCATGAGCGGTTTCAAATATCTGTAATTTCACTCATCAGATGTGTCATTTTCCGCATTTAATCCGTGGCAGTCTGAATGGCAACCTGGCAATAACGCGTTTTTTAAAAGGATTTTTTGCAGCCATTCGAAGGCACGCTAATTGCTAATCCACTTTGCGGGAGGGGGCTCCCAAAAAATACCGGGATGGGACCGGAGGGTTCTTTTCTTTTAATGGATACTCAACGGCCTTCAGGCCGTGGGCTTTTTAATCCGATTCACGGTCCCGCCCCGGCATTCAAAGATTCCGCCCCACGGCGCAAAGGCCGTTAAACCCCGAGGTTATTAAAGTCTAAAATATTTTTTTCATCGCAGTGTGGTGTCCCAAAAGTTTTTAGCATTAATCCGCCGTCATTCCCGCAAGCGTAGCGCGTCTGGAATCTGTCCTTTAAGGCCGGTTCCGCCCTTTTTTACCCGCAATCAGAATAAATCTGGCCGGAATGACAGACTTATGACAGTTATTTTTGAAACGCCACACCAGGGCCTGACCGGAATCCAGCCGGCATTGTCTTTTTTTTTACAGAAAGTCACTGCCGCTTTTATCGAATGACAAATCAAAACCGGACGGCTTCAGCGGCATGAAACGCAAAAAATCATGAAAACGAAATAAAAAAAACCCTGTGAGTCACAGGGTTTTTTATTTTCAAGTTAAAAGAAAAAAACAGAAGGCCGTCAGGGCCTGATAGAGGCCGCCCCGAAGAGGTATTTAAGGTCCTCGTCCTCGAACCTGAGGCCGGCCCCGATGTACGGGCCGCTCCAGTAGGAATTCAGCGGATTGTCCCAGCCGGCGTTAAGATAGATATGCTTGAAGAGGAAATACTGGGCGCCGGCCCTCAAATGGGCGTGGGTGGCAAAGGCCTCGTTTGCGCCAAAGTCCCACGCGTCCAGTGAGAGCTTCAGCCTGTCGTTCATAAAGAACTGGTCCGCGCCTATGCCGAAGGTGTTGTCGGTGACGCCAATACGGAGCGCCGTATTTTTGAACCTGCGGGCGAACTGTCCCAGGAATTCTATGGTCGAATGGACGTTTTCCGAGGTCGTCACAAGCTGGTTGGTCGCCGGATCGTAGACCTGTATC
>JAKAJM010000020.1 GCA_021813765.1 Nitrospirota bacterium | reverse complement strand
GGTTGTTGCCAGGCCCCTTGACAACCCTTTTTTAAACCGTTTCCTGGAGAGGGCAAGGGCAAGGTACGGCAACAGGATAATCTATAAGAAGGGCGCGCTCAGGGCGCTTCTTCCAGCGCTTAGGTCGGGCGGACTGGTAGGCATCCTCATGGACCAGGCCGTTTTGAAGGAAGAAGGCCATATCGTGGAGTTCCTGGGCAGGGGGGCGTGGACAACAAGAATGCCGGTGTTGCTTGCAAAGAGGACGGGGGCGGCGGTCTTCCCGGCCTTCATAAGGAGGACCACCTCCGGACACGAGATAACCGTCTACCCGGAAGCCGATCTGAGCGGCACGGAGGAGGAGGCATTAAGGAGGCTTAACCAGGCCATAGAGCGCCATGTAAGGGAAAACCCTTCCGAGTGGCTCTGGATACATAAAAGGTGGAAGCGGGTTTCCCACCCGGCCTGAAGCCGCGGCGGTCTGCCCGCATATGCCCCCCGCGAGAGGTCTGAAGGCCCGTTTATCTGCTATACTGATATTCAAAAAAAGCTGCCGGATTTGAGAGGAACGCATGAAGATCAGTTCACTGCTTGCAAGCCCGCACGGGCTGAAGGGAAACACCGCGGGGCTTCTGCGCCATGTCCTGGATGGAGCCCAGGCCGAAGGGGCCCGGACCGAGACCATCGTCCTTAAGGGAGACACGATCCTTCCCTGCCTTGGGTGCGACACCTGCCACAAAAAAGGCCGGTGCGCCAGGAAGGACGATTTCGAACCTGTAAAGGAGAAAATTATGGAGTCTGACGGCCTGGTGCTTGCAAGCCCCAATTACATTTTTAACGTAAGCGCCCAGCTTAAGGCCTTCATGGACCGCTGCTGCGGGGTGATCCATTGCATGTCCTTTTGGGGCAAGTACGGGGCCTCGGTGGTCACCTCCGGCGGAGGCGGAGATGAAGCTGTGACGCAGTACATTGACCGGTTCCTGATAACGACGGGGGCCCTGCCCGTGGGGAGCGTGTCTGCGACCATGTCGCTGATGCCGCCAGGAGACTTGTTTACCGAAGAAGTGAGAACAAGCGCCCGTGCGCTGGGCAAGAGGCTGGTGGAGGCCTGGAGGGCGGGAGCGGTACCGCCCGAGGCTGAAAAGAGCCGGGGCGAATTCCGCGAGCGCATGCTTGCGCTGGTAAGGTACAGGGCGGAAGAATGGCCATACGAATTCCAGCACTGGAAGGAAAGGGCGCGGGCATAAAAAGGAAAAATAAGAACGTTAGTTAAAGGCGGAGGATGCTTCGTTATGAAAAGACTCTTTGAAAAAACAGTGATCAACGGCATGGAGCTTGGCAACAGATTTGTCCGCTCAGCGACATGGGAGGGCATGTGCGACAGCGAAGGGATGCCTACGGAAAGGCTTGCTTCCTGCTATCGCAACCTGGCCAGGGGAAAGGCGGGCCTTATCATCACCGGATATGCCTTTGTCAGGCCGGACGGCAGGCAGATGCCCGGGACGTTGGGCATGCACACGGACGGCCTTGCCTCCGGCATCCGCTCCCTTACCCGCGCCGTCCATGACGAGGGTGGCAAAATTTGCGTGCAGCTTGTGCATGCCGGAGGGCAGACCACGGCAAAAATGACTGGCAGACGCCCCCTAGCCCCTTCCAGTGTAAAGGTGGAGCAGTTCCGGGAAGAGACCTCGGCCATGACGAAAAAAGACATAGACGAAGTGGTGGCCGCCTTTGGCGGCAGCGCCAGGCGGGCAAGGGAGTTCGGCTTCGACGCCGTCCAGCTCCACGCGGCCCACGGGTATCTGATAAACCAGTTCCTTTCCCCCCTTACCAACCGCAGGACGGATGAATACGGAGGGACGGTGGAGAACCGGTGCCGGTTCCTCATGGAAGTCTACAGGCGTGTCCGGCTTGATGCCGGTCCGGATTTCCCGGTCCTGGTCAAGTTAAACGGGTCTGACAACCTGGAGGGCGGCCTTGATATAAGCGATGCGCTCTTTGCGTCCCGCCTGCTTGACAGCGAAAAGGTGGATGCCATAGAGGTAAGCGGCGGCACCGCCGCCTCGGGCGAAAAAGGCCCGGTGAGAATGAAGATAGATGGTCCGGAGCGGGAGGCTTATAATCTGCCCTTCGCAGCCGGGATAAAAAAAGCGGTCCGCTGCCCTGTCATGTCGGTGGGCGGCTACAGGTCGCTTGAGGTCATTAAAAGGGCGGTGGCGGAGCACGGGATGGATTATATCTCCATGTCGCGGCCCTTTATCAGGGAGCCCATGCTCATCAGCCGGTGGCAGGGGGGCGACCTATCCCGAGCTACGTGCATCTCCTGCAACGGGTGCTTCAGGCCCGGGCTCAGGGAGGGCGGCATATACTGCGTGGTGGACAAAAAGAAAAAAGGAGCGTCATAGGTCTTGTGAAAGGCGGAAAAGGACAAAAACTTTCACTTGGTTATTCTCCGTGCCCAAACGACACCGCCATCTTTTATGCGCTTGTGCACGGCAAGGTAAAGGCTGACGGCCTTTCGTTCGAAGAGGGGCTTGAGGACGTGGAGGCGCTTAACCGGAAGGCGCTCAGCGGCCTCCTGGATGTTACCAAGATATCCTTTTACGCATACTGCCACATGAGAGACAAGTACGCGCTTTTGCGCTCGGGCGCCGCCCTTGGGAAGGGATGCGGTCCTCTTCTGGTGGGCAGGGAGCCTGCCGGCCCGGAAAGTCTTTTTAAAAAAGGCAGCCGCATTGCCATTCCGGGCGGGCTTACGACGGCAAATCTGCTTTTCATGCTCTACGGAGATTCGCTGGGCTGGCGGCCAAGTGACGGCAATATTGTCCCCATGCTTTTTTCAGACATCATGCCCGCCGTGAAGGAGGGCAGGGCCGATGCCGGCCTGGTAATACATGAGGGCCGCTTCACGTTTGAAAAATACGGGCTTCACCGCCTGCTGGACCTGGGCCGGTGGTGGGAAGATGTTACCGGGCTTCCAATTCCGCTTGGCGGCATCGCGGCAAAGCGTACGCTTGGGGAAGACACGATAGCGGCGGTGCAGTCCGCCATCCGGGAGAGCATTCAATACACCCTGGAAAGGCCGCAGGAGGCAATGCTTTACATAAGACGGCACGCCCAGGAGATGGAAGACTCCGTCATAAGCAGCCACATCGGACTTTATGTGAACGAGCACACCGTCTGGCTGAACCAGGAAGGGGAGCGGGCGATTGAAGAGCTGTTTGCAAGGGCGGAGCGGGCCGGCCTTGCAAAAGAACAGGAAACAGTAACAAAAAAAACCTCCGGAAGCTTTTTTATCGCCTAAGCAAGGAAGAAGGCCTGGGAATGAACCGGGGCACTTTTTTCATGTATTTTCTGTAGTCCTGACCAAAGCGCTTTATGAGCCTCCTTTCCTCGATGAAAGCGCCATAGATGAAATAGAGGTCGGCCAGCACGGTGACGGTAAGCCAGTTTACGGTTATCACTGGTATGAAAGTAAATATCAATATTCCGGCCGTGTACAGGGGATGGCGGATCATCCCGTAAAGTCCGCCCGTGGACAGCCGCTGACTGATCCCTTCGGCGTCCCCGGAGGGCGGTTCGCCTTTCATGTGCCTTATTGCCTGCCTGAGTCCGATGAACTCCATCGAATCCATCATGGAAAATGTGGCCAGGCCAAGGAGAAGTCCAAAGAACTGAAGGAGCCCCATTACGGCCATCACCATGCCGGGTGGAGACCATAGCACCTTATCGGGCAGCATGGAGATAAGCCCGAAAGCGGCAAGGGAAGCCGCAGCCGATACTAGCACATATATGAGCCTGTAAAACGCCTTCACGAACCTTGGCCCTGTCAGACGGGCGGTCAGGTCTTTGGTGCGGTCCGCGGCAAGCAGGCTGTGCAGGAGCGCAAAACAGGCCATTATAAGGGCAACGGTCAGTATCATTTTCAGTGTTTATTCCAAAAAACTATGCGTTCCATTTGATTATACTGGAATTATGGACGGTAAGGCATGCACTATACTGCACGTGGACATGGACGCCTTTTTTGCATCGGTGGAGATGCTGAGGCGGCCGGAGCTGAAGGGAAGGCCGGTTGTCATCGGCGGGGACGGAGACCCCACGAAGCGAGGGGTCGTGTCCACCGCTTCCTATGAAGCCAGGAAATTCGGGGTCCATTCCGCTATGCCTTTGAGGACCGCGCTAAAACTGTGCCCTGCCTGCATCTTCCTGCCGGTGGATTATAACGAGTACTCGAGGGTTTCCGTAAAGATAAAAAAAATACTCTTCGAGGTAAGCCCGCTTATGGAGGATGTGGGGATCGACGAGGCATACCTGGACATATCATCACGGCCCGGGCCGCCCGAGGAGACGGCCATGCTGATAAAAGAGCGGGTATTTCGCGAGACGGGGCTTACCTGCTCCGTGGGCATCGCGCCAAACAAGCTGTTGGCAAAGATGGCGTCCGACCTGCAAAAGCCGGATGGGCTTACCATCATACGGATGGAAGACGTGGAGAGGCTGATATGGCCCCTCGGGGCGAGGAAACTTCCGGGCGTAGGGCCAAAAACGGAGGCCTGTCTGAAGGAACTTGGCATAAACACGATCGGTGACATTGCGGCAAAGGGGCTCGAATGGCTGCAGGACCGGCTTGGCAAGTCTTTCGGCCTGTACCTCTATGACGCCTCAAGAGGCATACATGAAAGCCCCATCATCACTGAATGGCAGCCAAAGTCCATAAGCAGGGAGGAGACCTTCGAGCTTGACGTAAGCGAATGGCAGGCAGTGGCAAGGTCCCTCGCCTTTCTTTTGAGGGACGTGGCCGGCTCCATGCGTGAGGGAGGCTACGAGGCAAGGACCGTGACCGTAAAGATCAGGTTCGGGGATTTCAGTACCCTGACAAGGGCAAGGACGCTTGCCTCGTGGACTGACGACCTGGACGTCCTGAGGAAGGCCGCATTCGAATGCCTGGGCCGCATGGAGCTTAAGAAGAAGGTGAGGCTTGTTGGCGCAAGGGTGACCGGCCTCAGAAGAAAAAGTAAGGGTGGTTGACATAGTCAATTTGGGTTTTTTATACTGTTGTTCAAACCTCAAATAAATCCCATTCAAGGAGGTGTCAATGGACGGCGACCCAAGTAGTCACTGTAGTTACGGAAATATACTGACGGGCGTGGTGGCGTGTCCATCGTGCACCTTACCCTGAAAGCTCTCTGACACCTGCCCGTTCCCGTCTTTTTTCGCCGTAACCTCTTTGGGCATCCGGCCGCTTTTTTACCGGTATTTTTATTTTTTTGGAACAAGAAGGGCTTCAGGAATTTCTGAAGCGCTGATTTTTTTGCGAGGATGCGCAGGATTACTGATAAATTTTTATCAGGAAGGGGTGAACAATGAATTTTTTTGCAAGGCTGTATTATCGATACCGGAGAATAATAAAGGCGGTCAGCCTTTTTTTGATCATCTCGGGACCGGGCATTATAGTGATGATAGCCGACAACGATGCAGGCGGCATCACTACATATGCGGCCACCGGCGCAAAATACGGATATAACCTGATATGGCTTATAGTGCTGCTTGTGCCGGTCTGCTATTACGTTCAGGAAATGACGGTGCGGCTTGGCGCCGTGACAAAGCGGGGCCATGCCGAGGCCATATTCGAAGGATTCGGGTCTTTCTGGGGCTGGTTCTCGCTTGCCGACCTGATGGTCGTGAACTGGCTTACCATGGTGACCGAGTTTATCGGCATGGCGGCCGCTCTCAAAATTTTTGGTGTTTCTCCATATATCACCGTAATTGGCATCTGCGTGATCATGGGCATCATGGTTTTAAACGGAAGCTACTGGACATGGGAGAAGATCACGCTGCTTTTTTGCGCGATGAATCTGATCTATATTCCTGGCGCTTTTATGGTCCATCCGTCCGTGACGGATATAGTTTACCAAGGGATCGTGCCCAATTTCCCGGGCGGGTTGAATAACGACCTTTTCTTTTTCCTCATGGCCAATATAGGGACCACCATAGCCCCCTGGATGCTCTTTTTTCAGCAAAGCTCGGTGGTGGACAAGTCTCTTAAGGAGAAGGACATACCCTGGGGCAGGGTGGATACGTACGTTGGTTCTTTTCTCACCGGCGTGGTCGCCATCTTCATCATCATTGTTACGGGCACCGTGCTGAAAGGGATCAATATAGAAGATGCGGCCCAGGCTTCCGTGATGCTCATGAAAATCAACAAATATGTAGGGACTTTTATGGCCATCGGACTCTTTGATGCCGGTTTTCTGGGCGCGATATGTATTTCCCTGGCCAGCTCATGGGCATTTGGAGAAGTATTTGGCTGGGCGCATTCACTGAATTACAAGATAAAAGAGGCCCCCTGGTTCTACGGGCTCTATTTCTTGCTATTGATTACTGCAGGCATAGTGGTGCTCATCCCCAAGGCCCCTTTGGTGCTTATAACCCTTTTCGTTCAGGTCGTGGCCGTGACCCTGCTGCCCGCCGCGCTGGTTTTTTTGATACTGCTTTTAAATAATAAAAAGACCATGGGCGAATATACCAACACGCTGTCGCAAAACATTATCAATGTGGCGATAGTGGTGGCGATCATCATAATATCTAGCATATATGGTGTGAGCACGATGTTTCCTAATGTGCTTAAATAGGGGAGATAAAAAATAATGATAAAGAATTTTTTTAAACATAATTACGCAAAGATTCGTGAGATCAACAAAAAATATGCGCACCCCAACGTGGAGATGTCTAAAGGGGTCAAAATTTCTTTATTGTTCCTCAGGCTCTATTTGATTTTCCTGGTATGTCTGCTGTTTTATAAATTCATAACTCTCGTGCAATAGGGGGGGTGATAAGGACATGTACACCGTGAACGAAAAAAACCACGAACTGGCCGGGTCCGTTTATTTTCTTAGCGACCTGATCGGCATAAAGATACTCAATAATGAAAAGAAAATCGGGAAGCTGCGCGATATAGCCATACGCGAGCACGAGAAACTTCCTACAGTGACCCATTTGTATGTGGCCCGCCCTTTCGGCCATAAGCCGCTAATGGTGCCCTGGGAGCGGGTATCCAGCATAAACCCGTGCCGCATCACGGTTGATCTGGATTCCCTTGAAAAATATGAAGGCGAACCGGCAGAGTCCCAGGTGTTGCTGAATGACCACATTCTGGACAAGAAAGTTATCGATATGGATGACAACGAGGTTGATGTTGTCTATGATGTGAAACTTGTTCTTCGCAACCGCGTCCTTTATGTTACGGATGTCGATTTCAGCCGTTATGCGTTGTTCAAAAGACTGGGCCTTAAGCCAATTATGAAATTGCTTTTTAGCGGCACTAATCTGCTTAAGAAAGAGACCCTGTCATGGTCCTATGTCCAGCCGCTCCCGGAGGATATAGGCAGATTCAGGGGGGCCGTCAAGCTGAGGATACTTAAGGAAAAACTTTCTGATATTAATCCGATCGACCTGGCCGACATCCTGGAAGAACTGAGCGAGGAACAGCGGCTTGCCATATTCAATGAGCTGGAGACAGGGCATGCATCAGATACCCTGGAAGAGATCGAACCAAGGGTACAAAGGACATTGATATCATCCATCAAGAAGGAAAGGGCGGCAGAGCTTATAAATGACATGACACCCGCTCAGGCGGCGGATATCCTTTCCATTCTGCCTGCGGCGGAGGCCGATGGGATACTTGAGTTAATAGATAAAGAGAATGCACACAAGATACAGCATTTGCTTGACAAGCAGGAGGAGAAAATCACTAATTTGACCACATCACACTTCATCAAACTTCCTCCTGATACCACGGTTAGCCAGGTGCTTTCTCAATTTAAAGACATGGCAAAAGACAAGGACGAGATCGCGTATATCTATGTAGCCGGTGAAAAAGACACATTGGTTGGGGTCCTGGACATAAAAGAGGTGCTTCAGGCCGAGCTTAACGATAAGCTTTCTGACATAATGACAACCAGCGTTATCAGCTTAAAGCCGGACAATACGCTTGATGAGGCGGCTGAAATGTTTGCCCGTTACAACTTCCGCTCCATCCCGGTTACAGATGAAAATGAAGTGATATTGGGCATTATCCTTTATCGTGACGTCATGAACCTAAAACACCGGTTTGTCTGAGCCTGTTTCTGACCGGTTTGAGGCCGGTGCCTCCTCCCCTTGACGAAAGCCTGCCCGTATTGGATACTAACGGGATGGAAACGACGGACATGAAGACGCGCCTTAAAAGCCTCCCAAGCGTTGACGAGATGCTCAAGGGCCCGGATGGCCGCAACTGGCTTTCCCTCTATCCAAGAAGGTTTGTGCTCAAGGGCATAAGGGAGCACATCGAGAGCCTTAGAAGCGCGATAAGGAAAGGAGGATCGCCGGAAACGGACCCAGCCTCCATATCGCGCGGCATCGAATGCCTGATACAGGGCTACGTGGCCCCAAGCCTTCGGGCGGCAATAAACGCAACCGGCGTTGTCCTGCACACCAACCTGGGAAGGGCCCCGCTTTCGGAGGCCGCGCTCAAGGGTGTGGTAGAGATATCAAAGGGGTATTCCAACCTCGAATACAACCTTGAGGAAGGGAAAAGGGGCAAACGGTATGCCCATCTGCGGGAACTGATAAAGGAGATCACCGGCGCTCCGGACGCCACTGTCGTCAACAACAACGCCGCTGCCGTCCTTCTGGCGCTCTCCTCTCTGGCAAAAGGAAAGGAAGTGATAGTCTCCCGCGGAGAGCTTGTGGAGATAGGCGGCTCCTTCCGCGTGCCTGACGTTATGGCTCAGAGCGGTGCCGTCCTGCGGGAGGTGGGCACGACCAACAAGACGCACTTGAGGGACTATGAAAGGGCGATTTGCGATGAGACCGCGCTTATCCTGAAGGTGCACCAGTCAAATTACAGGATCACAGGCTTTACATCGGATGTGTCCGTGGAGGAGCTTGTGGCCCTTGGCGGGAAAAATTCCATACCGGTGATGTTTGACCTGGGGAGCGGATGCCTGTTCGATCTCAGGACCCGGGGTGTGGGGTCGGAGCCTGTCGTGAGAGAGGTCGTGCAGACCGGCGTGGACCTTGTCACCTTCAGCGGGGACAAGCTCCTTGGCGGACCTCAGGCGGGTATCGCTGCCGGAAAGCCGCAGGTGATAGAAAAAATGAACCAGAACCCGCTGGCAAGGGCGCTTAGGATAGACAAAATGACGTTGGCCGCCCTGCAGGCCACCTTCTTTGCGTATGCGGACGAGGAAAAGGCACAGACGGAGATCCCCACTCTGAGGATGCTGCTTGAAAGCCCGGAGTCCATTCGTGAAAGGGCCGGAAGGCTTGCCTCCGGGATCAGGGCGAAAGAGGGCATTTTCATAGAGGTGGTGGAGGATTTTTCCGAGGCAGGCGGCGGCTCGCTGCCAGGCGTGAGCCTGCGGACCTTTTGCGTTTCCGTCCGGAGCAAAAACCTGCTTTCGCCAAACCGGATGGAAGAGAAGCTGAGGACAGGCTCCCCGCCGGTTATCGCCAGGATAAAAGAGGACGCCCTTGTTCTTGATGCAAGGACCATTGCCGATGACGAGGTGCAGACGGTGGCGGAGCGCCTTAACGGGATCCTGCAGTAAGGTTGATCAGATTTTTTGATTCCCGTGGGTGTGGGGGCTGAGCCCCCACACATTAAAGGGCGGGTTAGGGAAAAACCTTACTCTTCCGTGTTCAACACGTAATCCACAATTACTTCCATGTCTTTTCTCATGCTGTGATAGACGGAGCAGTATTTTTCATGCGAAAGGGCAACCGCTTTTTTCACCTGTTTTTCCGTTATGTTCCTGCCCGTGATGGTCAGCACCATCTGGACGCGGGTGAAATACTGGGGCGGGGTGGGGTTCCTTTCGCCTATGATGTCTATCTTGAAATCGGAGATCTCCCCCCTCATCTTCTGCAGGAATGAGACCGTGTCTATGGCCATGCAGCCAGCCAGCGAAAGAAGAAGGCTTTCCGTAGGCGCGCAGCCCCATTCTATCTTCGCGTCGAAGTCCACCTCATAGCCGCGCTGGGTGCGGCCGTGAAAGATGAGGTCCCTTTCCCATGTAAGCGTCCCCTTCATGGCGGGGGCGACTTTTTCCTTGTAACCTTTAAGTGAAGATGCGTCCAGTTCGGCTTCCTTCTTTTTTTCTTCGGGCATTCCCGGCCTCCTTTTTTGTCAGATCAAAGATAGTTGCAGATATAAGAATCTATATTAAATAATCCGCGGAGAAATTTCGAGTATGGGAGGGCTCAAAAAGCAGTAAGGTATCAGGATTTCAGGCGCCCGGATGATGGAGGCGAAACGGAAAAGAAGCTGTTTTTAAAACATCATCTCCAGCTGGCTTTCCTGGCCCGGGAATACTATGGGGTATTCATTATTGAAGCAGGCCTTGCAGAAGTTGTCAGGGTCCGGTATGGCCTTGAAAAGCCCCTCGATGCTAAGGTAGGCCAGGCTGTCCGCCGTTATATAACGCCGTATCTCCTCCACGTTATGGCTTGAGGCTATCAATTCCTGCCTGGTCGGGGTGTCTATGCCGTAGAAGCACGGCCCCTTGGTCGGCGGGGAGCTTATCTTCATGTGCACCTCGCGGACATTGCCCCCCTCGCGCAGCATTTTTACGATCTTTTTGCTGGTCGTCCCTCTCACTATGGAATCGTCTACGACTATGACCCGCTTGCCCTGAAGGAGGTCCCTTACCGGGTTCAGCTTTATTTTCACCCCGAAATGCCTTATGCTCTGCTTGGGCTCAATGAAGGTCCGGCCTATGTAGTGGTTCCTGATGAGCCCGAAATCAAAAGGTATGCCGCTTTGCTCCGAGTAGCCAAGGGCCGCGGGGACGCCGGAGTCCGGCACGGGGATTACGAGGTCTGCGTCAACAGGCTCCTCTATCGCAAGCTGTTTGCCCAGTTGCTTGCGCACGCTGTTCACGCTGTGGCCTCCAAAGATACGGCTGTCCGGACGGGCGAAGTAGATATATTCGAATACGCAGAAGGCCCGCCTTGGGGCCACAATGCACTTTGGGTAGGAAGTCAGCCCGTTAGCGTCTATCACCACCATTTCGCCGGGCTCCACGTCCCTTACGTATTCGGCGCCTATGAGGTCGAACGCGCAGGTCTCCGAGCTGACCGTGTATGCGCCGTCTACCTTCCCGATGCTGAGCGGCCGGACGCCGAAGGGGTCGCGGACGGCTATGAGCTTCTTTTCGGTGAGGATGATGAGGCTGTAGGAGCCCGCTATCTCCCGCAGGGCCATGATTATACGGTCTTTAAGGTCTTCCTCCCTGGTGTGGGCGATTAGATGGATGAACACCTCGCTGTCGGAGGTGGACTGGAATATCGCCCCTTCCTTCTCAAGGGACTTTCGCAGCTCGAAGGCGTTTATGAGATTGCCATTATGAGCTATGGCGAGCTGGCCCATGGAGAAGTTGGCCAGTATCGGCTGTACGTTTTTAGGATTGCTGCCGCCTGCCGTGGAGTATCTGTTGTGGCCGATCGCCATATAGCCTGGCAGCTTCTTCAGGCGTTTTTCATTGAATATGTCGGCCACAAGGCCGACCGATTTTTCCAGGTGGAGCTGCTTTTCGTCCGAGGAGCAGATGCCCGCGCTCTCCTGCCCGCGGTGCTGAAGGGCATAAAGCCCAAGATAGACAAGGTTTGCCGCCTCGGGATGACCGAAGACCCCGAACACCCCGCATTCTTCCCTGAACTTATCTTGATTCCACACGGTCTTTCAGAGAATTTTTATGGGCCTGGGCAAGCCGGCTTACGGGCAACTTTATCTCCGTGCCGATCCTGAGGTCTTTGCCTCCCGTCTTCCCTATATGGGAGACAGGGACGCCCCGTTTTTCACAAAGAAGCCTGAACGCGGGAAGGTCCTTTTCGGAAAGGCTTGCGACAACCCTCCCGGCAGACTCTCCAAACAGAAGCGCGTCTTTCCTTATCCCTGGCGCCGAAAGCCCTTTCACATCCAAAGAAACATCCGCCCCCATGTTCCCCGAGATCGAAGACTCCGCCAGCGCGGCGGCCAGCCCCCCCTCGGAGCAGTCATGGGCGCTGTGCAGAAGCGGCGCGGCCTCAAGCAGAAGCGCATGCAGCCTGCTTTCGGCCTCAAGGTCCAGCGACGGCGGCACGCCTTTTTCCATCCCATGTATGACGGCCAGGTATTCGGAGCCGCCGAGCTCCTCCCTGGTAAGGCCCAAAACCACCACCGCATCGCCTTCCAGTTTGAACCCTTGAGTAAGGTGTTTTTCTACATTTTCAAGTATTCCGACCATCCCGATGGTGGGGGTCGGGTATATGGCCTGGCCTTTCGTTTCGTTGTAAAAACTCACGTTTCCGCCTATGACAGGGGTTTGAAGAGCGCGGCAGGCCTCGCCTATGCCCTTCACGGCGTTTACGAACTGCCACATGACCTCCGGCTTCTCCGGGTTGCCGAAGTTCAGGTTGTCGGTGACGGCCAAGGGCTTTGCGCCGGAACAGGCTATGTTCCTTGCGGCCTCGGCCACCGCGTGCATTCCGCCCAGATAGGGGTCCAGATAGCAGTAGCGGCTGGAGCAGTCCACGGTCATGGCCAGGCCCCTGGTGCCGTCCGCTCCGCTTTCCTTCACCCTGATGACAGCGGCATCCGAACCGGGCAGCACCACCGTGTTGGTCCTTACCATGTGGTCGTATTCCCGCCAGATCATCTCCTTTGAGGCGATGTTCGGAGAAGACAGGAGCTCCAGGAGCACCTTGTTATAGTCGCCCGGAAGCGGTACGGAGTTCAGGTCCAGGCTCTGGAGGCCGTCCTGCCAGGCCGGCCGCTCATATGGCCTGTCGTAGAGCGGCGCTTCGCTTGATATCTTCGCCGCGGGTATGCGCGCCACCGTGTTTCCGTTCCATTTTACCGTTAAAAAACCGTCGTCCATGACCTTGCCCACGACTACCGCCTCAAGGTCCCATTTGCGGAAGATGCCAAGCAGCTCTTCTTCCTTGCCCTTTTGCGCCACTATGAGCATGCGCTCCTGGCTTTCAGAGAGCATGAACTCATACGGGATCATGTCCTTTTCGCGGGGCGGCACTTTTTCTATGTACAGCTCTATGCCGGTGCCGGCCCTCCCGGCCATCTCCGAGGAGGAAGATGTGAGCCCGGCCCCTCCCATGTCCTGGATGCCTACGATGAGGTCCTTGCCCATGGCCTCCAGGCAGGCCTCAAGAAGGAGTTTTTCGGTAAAAGGGTCCCCGACCTGGACGTTTGGCTTTTTCTGCTCGGCATCGTCGGTGAACTCTTCGCTCGCCATGGTGACCCCGTGTATGCCGTCGCGCCCGGTCTTTGAACCCACATATATGACAGGGTTTCCCGCCCCGGAGGCGTATCCTTTGAATATCTTTTCCTTTTTGACTATGCCAAGGTTAAAGACGTTTACGAGGATGTTTCCCCCGTAACATGGATGGAAATATACCTCCCCGCCCACGGTGGGCACCCCTATGCAGTTGCCGTAACCGGCTATGCCGGATACCACACCCGACAGCAGGCGCCGCTGAAGGGGGTCCTCAAGCTGGCCGAACCTGAGAGAGTTGAGGCTGGCCACCGGCCTGGCCCCCATGGTGAAAATATCCCTGAGTATCCCGCCCACGCCCGTTGCGGCCCCTTGGTAAGGCTCGATGAACGAGGGGTGGTTGTGGGACTCCATCTTGAACACGGCGCACAGGCCTCCGCCAATGTCTATCACCCCGGCATTTTCGCCGGGGCCCTGCACCACCCACGGGGCCGATGTCGGGAAATTCCTGAAATGGATCCTGGAGCTCTTGTAGGAGCAGTGCTCGCTCCACATGACTGAGAAGATGCCCAGCTCGGTAAATGTGGGCACCCGGCCAAGGATTTCGAGGATCTTGGCGTATTCACCGGCCGTAAGGCCGTGTTCCTTTATGAGAGATTCGTTTATTTCCGGTTCTTTCAATCGAGATGAACCCACATGCGTCAGATCAAATCAAAAATCTGGAAACGGTCTCTGAACCTCGTCTATTTTATCATAGCGGCAGGTTTAAAAGTAAACATGTACAGGGCAGAAAATTCCGGCCAGCTACTGCGGGTAGATGAAGGGGTTCCCGGTAAGGACGGCATTGAACTTAAGCGGTTTGCCGGTAAGCTCTAAGACCGCCATCCCGCGCTCGCTGTCTTTTTTTCCGTCTTTGGTCCAAACGCCGCTCCACTGGACGTTTACGGTAACGCCCTTGCTGCTGACGTCAATCCATTTGGTGGTGAAGGTAAGCTTTACGGTATCGAACCTGTCCAGGTTAGGGATTATATCAGCATAGCCTTTTTCCGTGCTGACCGCTTTTATCGTAGCGCTATCTTTTGAGGCATAGCCGCGCCGCAGCGCCTGGACGACAGCGTCCGCCTTATTGAAATAGACAGCCCCTTCCGGGACCGGCTTGATCTGCTTTTTTGAGCACCCGGCGGCCAGCGCCAGAAGGCAGACAAACAAGACCGCCAGAGAGCGTCCCACCGGGATTTGCTGGTTTTTGAACTCTTTTTCTTTCAGAAAAATCCTGTACATGGTTTTATCTTAAGTTTTGTTTTCGCCGTTTTGCCTGTGCGGGCTGCTCCGGCGCGCGCCGCCCGAAATTGCAATATACATCATTATCCATATGCAGGGCCCCTGGGTCAACCCAAGGCTGTCAAACTTATGCTTCGGGGCTCATTTTCCGCTGTTTTTTCCCCTTGAATGTAGGGGCGAATCCGTACATGTCATGGCACATCCTGAGCCTGGCCGTATAGACTTTCCTGGCGCTTTCTTCCAGGCAGTCCAGCCGCGCCTTCAGCGCTTCCGCCCGCCTGATGCGGGACCCGGGCTCATCCTATGAAAATATTTTTATTTTTTCGCTGCACCGGGTCTGTTATCCTGATATAAAGGGCGGAGGCGCTGATTTTGGAGCCCGAAGAGAAGATAAGCGGCATTTATGAGCTTTTCCTGAAGCTGGTTGATGCTTTGGAGCTTGAACGGAAAGGTGCGGTTTATTTACGCGCCCTATTCCTGGAAGAGGCGGACAGGCTTATACGGGAAGTGCGCAGTCATCAGCAGGCCCTGGCTTCAAGGCTCCAGGGGAGGGGATCGAAGGGAAAAGACCCGTCGCTTCTGAAGTATGCCTCCATCCACGGTCATATCGACAGAATATGCGAACATATGGAGAACATGAGCAAGGCGCTCAGCGCCAGGTGCATGGAGGGAATCCGGTTCAGCGATAAGGCTGCGGACGAGGTTGATTATCTTTTCGGTGAGCTGAAGGACATACTATCAGGCACATCAAGCCTGCTTGCGGGAGCGAAAGATATCGCACTGGCCGGCAGCGTGGGGCAGGCGGAGCTTGCTTTTTCCGTAAGCGTGGGCGGGTTCGAAGTGCGCCACGGTGAGCGCATAGCCCACGGGATATGCCTTCCCAGGGCGTCTTCCATTTATATGGAGATGCTTGATTCCTTCAGGGCCATCGCATGGCACTCAAAGGAGATAGCGCAGGAGCTGCAGGACTGAATTTTTAGCGGAGGTCCCGGCCTGCCGCCCGGGTTGCAGGGGCCGCAGCCTTCCGTGGATAATAATTGAAAAGGGTGCTTATCCTGTCCCTGACCCAGGAAGGGTACATATCATATATCTGCTGGGCCTGCCGGTCGTAGCCAAGGGCCTCAAGCGCGTCGGCCCTGTTTATATCGAATATGGGATTTGAGCCCGAGTAGCCAAGTATATTTTCGATCTCCACGATCTCCTTGAATACATCCTTCTTGTCCATCCCGTATTTTTGGATGATCTTCCTGTTATTGGCGGTATTTCTTACGAATATCGCCTGGTTGTTTTTCAGGAAAACGAGCTTCCACCCAGGGTTGGTCACAAGGGTAACAGGAAGGGGCACTATGTAGCCGGATTCCCTGAAGACCACGGGGACCAGTATGAAGTTTATGTTATATGCGTCAAGGTTCTGCTCCCATCCCGGATAGCTTTTCAAAATCGCATCTGCAATGGTGTTTACGGAATTGTTCAGGGCCCGGCCGTCGATAAAAACCTTGTAATCCGGATAAAGGTCCCAGATCAGGAAACCGCCCCAGGTGTAAAAGTTATACATCGGCGGGTCGATGTGGTTTTTCTTGAGGAACCGGTCGGCGCTTATCGGGTACCATGGAGAGACCCATTGCTTTGTTATGCGCGGTTTCAGCGGCCATGCCATTGGCGAGGTTATATAGAAGGTGCACCATGCCGCCGTAACGATCATGAGGGCGGCAAAGAAGGCCGTCAATTTCTTGAAACTCCCGAGCTCAAGCAGGCTTTTGCCATAATAGAACGAGAGTATGATAATCGAGAACATGAGCCCCCTGGCGTAATAATTTGCAAAGAAAGAGACAAAAAATACCGTAAAGAGCTCAGGCAAGTCTATATCCCGCTTCAGCCAGTACTTCGCCGCAAGCAGAAAGACCAAAAGCGCTGTGAATGCCCAGTAGAAAAGGAGCCAGTGGTAGTACAGGACCTTGTAAAAATAGATAAGGGGCCTGAACTCAAGGACCACGTTTGCGACCCATTGGCCGCCGCCCCCCTTAAGGCCCACAGTGTGCTGTATGTCGTTAAGAAACTTGCTTGCAAGCCCGGTGAGATAGTTATAGCTAAGGGAATAGCCGTCCGGGTTGAGCCCCGAGGCGGCAAGGCCCGCCAGCGCAGCCGCAAACAGCAGGTAATCAGGTTTCACTGCTGCTCCCCTCAACCTCTTATAACCCCATTTGACAGCTTCGCCCGCCGCATACAGGAGAATTATCACTATGCCCACAATGAAACCTGCATGGACGTTTGCCCAGAGCGCCATTAAAAGGGGCAGCAATATGGCAGAGACCTTGCTTTTGCGCCTTATGCCCTCAAGCAGCATTATCGCAAAAAGGGAAAACAGGAAAGATATGCCTTGCGGCCTCTCATAGGTGTAGAAAAGCATGATTCCCGTAAGCAGCGCTCCAAAGGCGGAGGATGCCAGCGCCATCCATGGCTTCAGGCCCTTTTTCACAAGCCATACATATATGAA
The DNA here is from genome assembly GCA_021813765.1 of Nitrospirota bacterium. Taxonomy (GTDB): domain Bacteria; phylum Nitrospirota; class Thermodesulfovibrionia; order Thermodesulfovibrionales; family JdFR-88; genus JAKAEG01. The sequence continues at coordinate 19,429 of JAKAJM010000020.1, read as the reverse complement.
GAACATGGGCAGGATTATCAGGAGGCCGCGCAGCAGTCCTATGCCCTCATAGCTGTCAAGCGCATAGGCGCCGTAGTAAATGACCTGGCCAAGCCATTCGGATTTAAGGCCTTGTCTTTCAACTTTGGGCAGAGGTTTTGGCGACGTATAAGAGAACGGGTCCGTATTGGGCAGCGACCTGGTCTCAACCGTCTGCTGGCCCGTCCTCAGGTGCCACCACAGGTCAGGGTCGTTCAGGGAGAAATTTGTCGTTATGCCGAAGACCCAGGCAAAAAAAATCAGGGCCAGGAAATGCCAGGCCCATATTTTAGCTCTGCTGTTCTGTGCGTCCGTAGATGTCATCAAGGCGTATTATATCATCTTCCCCGAGGTGCTCGCCACTTTGTATCTCTATTATTTTTAGGGGTATCATACCCGGGTTTTCAAGCCGGTGCTTGACGGTGTTCGGTATATAGGTGCTCTCGTTTTTGTTTATGTAGAAGACCTCGTCGCCTTTTTGCACCTTCGCAATGCCGGACACGACGATCCAGTGCTCGCTCCTGTGGTTATGCATCTGCAGGCTCAGCCTGGCCTTTGGTTTCAGGCAGATATGCTTTATCTGGTAGCCTGGCCCCTTTTCGAGGACCACGAAATGCCCCCAGGGCCTTTCCTCCCTCTTGGGCAGCAGGAATTCCTGTTTGCCGCTTTCCTTAAGTTTGTCCACCAGGTCCTTTACTTCCTGCACACGCTCCCTGGGGCATATGAGGGTGGCATCGGAGGTGTCCACGACCACCATGTCCTTAAGCCCTATCGAGGCGACGAGCCTTCCGGAGCTAAAGACGATCGAGCCTTCGGCCCCCATGTTCACCGAATTCCCAAGCACTACGTTTCCGGCCTCGTCCTTTTCCATGATCTCGCCAAGGGCGCTCCAGCTGCCCACGTCAGACCATCCGAAACCCGCCCTCAAAACGGAGACGCGCTTTGATTTCTCCAGGACGCCGTAATCTATGGATTCCGCCTTTATGCCGGAATAGACGCCTTTCAGGGCACCGGGCTCAAGGTCCGTCCCAAGCTTTTTCTCTATCCCCGAGAAGGCCTTGTAGAGGGCGGGCATATATTTTTTTATCTCGTTCAGTATGGTCTGCGCTTTGAAAAGGAATATCCCGCTGTTCCATAAGTAGGCCCCGTCCTTTAAAAAGGCGCGTGCCCGCCCCGCGTCCGGCTTTTCGACAAAACTGCTCACCCGGAAGACATTTTTTTTCACCCGCGTCCCGGCCTTTATGTAGCCATAACCGGTCTCCGGCCGGTCCGGGACAACGCCGAACGTGACAAGGCTGCCAGCCGCGGCGGCGGAGGCGGCCTCGCTTACCGCTGCCTCGAACGCGGCCCGGCCCGTGATGTGATGGTCCGAAGGGAGCACCAGCATCATGGCATCCTTGTTTTTCTTCCTTATTTTGAAGGCGGCCAGGGCTATGGCGGGAGCCGTGTTCCTGCCTTCGGGCTCCACTACTATGCGGTCCGGAGTGAGAGTCTCTTTTGTCTGCCACCTGACGAGGTCCGACTGGCTTGCGGTGGTTATGATCATCATGTTTTCGGGCCGCACCACGCCGTGCAGACGTTCGACGGTGCTTTCAAGCATGGTCTTCTCGCCTGTTATCTTAAGGAACTGCTTGGGGAAGGTCTCTCTGCTAAGCGGCCAGAACCTTGTTCCCTTCCCCCCTGCCATTATGACGACATGAAGGTTTTTGTTTTTTTTGTTCATCTCTTTTCGGGCGGTCATCCCTCGGTTCTTCTCCCGGGATTTTTTTCGGGGGCTTTTGCGGAGGAAAACCTTAAAAAGGAATTTTTCATCTCCCGCAATCTGAGTCTCCACGGCAGCCAGACCGCCTCCCTGACTATCTGCTTGCTCATCTTGGAAGAGCCGCTGGCACGCTCGGTGAATATGATCGGTAGCTCGGCGATCTTCAATCCGGAGCTCCATGCCATATATGCCACTTCTATCTGGAAGGCGTATCCTTCCGAATGGATGGCCCCGAGCTCTATTTTTTCAAGCGCCCTCCTGCTGAAAGCGCGGTAGCCGCTGGTTATGTCGCTTAAATCCAGGCCCAGTATCGTGGAGGCGTACATGTTGCCGAACTTGGACAGGATAAGTCTTTTAAAGTCCCATCCGACGACGCTTATCGTGCCCCTCATGTACCTGGAGCCTATTACCAGGTCGGCCCCTTTCTCTATCTCGTCCAGGAACCTGGGCAGGTCAAGGGGATTGTGGGACATGTCTGAATCCATCTCTATGAAACAGTCAAAGCCCCTTTCCAGCCCCCAGATAAAGCCTGCCAGATACGCGGTCCCCAGGCCGAGCTTCCCCGGCCTGTTCATGACGTGGACCCTTGCGCTCCGGCTGGCCCAGTCGCTGGCTATCTGTGCGGTGCCGTCCGGGGAGTTGTCGTCTATCACGAGTATATCCGCCACTTCCTGGGTGAGGACCTTTGTAAGCACGACAGGGAGAGTATCTTTTTCCATATAGGTGGGCAGTATAACAAGAGTGCCTGGCATAACGTAATTATAATGCAACTGCACTAAAAACTGTGGATTTTGCACACGTCCGCGGCTCTGAAACGCCGCCCGAAAAGTCCGCTGTTTGCATCATGCTATTACTGAGAAAACCGGGCTGCAAGGTTGCCCCTGCGGCCCCTGACCTGGAGGTTTCCTCTAGCTCCCGTTTGTCCCGGAATTCATGGCCCACTCGATGATGGCCTTTTCCAGTGCCTCCATGGTGGCCGTCTCCGGCATGATATCAACTGAAAGCCCGGCCTCCTCCACTTTCTTTGCGGTCACCGGCCCTATGGCGGCTATCGCGGTGCCTTTTAGCAGCTCTTTTGCCTCGCCGCCCATGATCTCCAGGAAATTAGTGAATGTAGCGCCGCTGGTGAAGGTGGCGATGGTGATCTTGCCCTCCTTCAGGAAGCGCTTCAGCCTTTTGCCTCCGCCCTCGGGCCTTACCGCACGGTAAACGGCAGGAACGTCAATATGCCCTCCCATCTGCCTGACCTTTTCAGGGAAGACCTCCCGCGCTTCCTGTGCGCGCGGAAGAAGGAACCGCATACCTTCGAGATTTTTTCCGCGGGAGTCTCTCAATCCGGCAAACGACTTTATCAGCCCCTCCGCCCGGAACTCCCCGGGCACCATGTCCACTCTGAGACAGAAACCCTCGACCGCTTTTGCGGTCTTTGGGCCCACGGCGCATATCTTTGCCCCGCCAAGGCAGCGTATATCCATCCCAAGCTCTCGGAGCCTTTCAAAGAAGAACTTCACTCCCTTTGCGCTTGTGAATATTATCCAGTCATAGGAGCCGGCCTGCCCAAGCGCATCATCCAGTGGCTGCCAGCTTGCGGGGGGCACGATCTCAAAGGTGGGGAATTCCATGACCTCGGCGCCCATGTCTTCAAGGTTTTCAAACCCCGAGGAATGCTCCCTGGTGAGGAGCACACGATGGCCAAAGAGGGGTTTTTGCTCATACCACTTGAGCTTTTCCCGGAGCCTTACGACCTCGCCTATCACCATCACGGCCGGGGGTCTTATCTGGTTTTCTTTCATCACCCCGGCTATCCCGCCAAGTGTGCTTATAATGGTCTGCTGCTCAGGCCTTGTACCCCATCTTATAACAGCCACCGGGGTCTCCGGGGGTTTCCCGTTTTCGATAAGTTTTTGGGTAAGCACATCCACATTTTTGACCGCCATCAGGAATACAAGCGTGCCTACCCCCGTGGCAAGCTTTTCCCAGGCAATGGCAGAGCCTTCCTTGGTTATGTCCTCGTAGCCCGGGATCACGGCAAAGGAAGAGGATATCTTCCTGTGCGTAAGCGGTATGCCAGCGTAAGCCGGCGCGGCAACGGATGAGCTGACCCCCGGCACGACCTCGAACTGAAGACCCTCATCGGCAAGGGCGCAGGCTTCCTCTCCGCCGCGTCCAAATACGAACGGGTCTCCTCCCTTCAGTCTGCATACGGTCTTTCCGCCTTTGGCCCTGTCAACGAGGATTGCGTTTATCTCATCCTGGCTCATCGTGTGATGGCCGCCCCGCTTGCCGGCGTAAATGAACTCCGCATCTTTTTTTATGTAATTGAGCACCTGTGCGTTCAGGTGGTAATCATATACGACGACGTCCGCCTTCTTGAGGCACCTAAGCCCCTTTACGGTCATAAGTCCTATGTCTCCGGGGCCGGCCCCGACCAGATATACCTTTCCTCTTTTTTCCATGACATCTGATTTTAACACGTAAGCGGGCCTTATGAGAAAAAACGTGCGGGATCTTCGCGGAAGGTTTTTTACCGCGGCTCTATCCTTAGGAAGCGCCTTTTGCCTACGGCCAGAAGATAGGAGCCTTTGGGGAGTTTCGCCTCAGGGTCGGAGCATCTCTGCCCGTCTATCTTTACGCCGCCCTGTTCTATGAGCCTGCGGGCCTCAGATACGCTTTGGGCAAGCCCCGAGAGACTGAGGACCTTGGGCAGCCACAGGAGCTCTTCCTCCCATGCCAGTTTGAAGACCTCGATCTCGCCTGGCACTTCCCTTTTCCTGAATACCAGCTCGAACCCCTCTTTTGCCTTCAGGGCCTCCTGCCTGCCGTGATATCTTTCGGTGATCTCAAGGGCGAGGGCCTCTTTTGCCTCCATCGGGTGCAGGGAGCCGTCTTTAATCTTCTCTCTGAGGTCCTTGAACTCCTCATTGGATATATGGCTTAAAAGCTCGTAGTAGCGGAGCATCAGCTCGTCCGTGACCGACATGATCTTGCCGAACATCTGCCCGGGTGGCTCCGTGATCCCAATGTAGTTGCCAAGGCTCTTGGACATCTTCTTGACGCCGTCCAGCCCCTCAAGAAGGGGCATTAGCACAATGCTCTGCGGGGCCTGCCCGTAAGCCTTCTGAAGCTCCCTGCCGACTATGAGGTTGAACTTCTGGTCCGTGCCGCCAAGCTCTATGTCCGCCTTCAGATGCACCGAATCGTATCCCTGGATGAGAGGATAGAGGAACTCATGGATGCCTATCGGGCTCTGGCTCTGGAAGCGCTGCTTGAAATCCTCCCGCTCAAGCATCCTGGCCACCGTGTACTGGCTGGTAAGCCTGATGAACTCCTCAGGCTTCAGCCGGCCCATCCACCGCGAGTTGAACTCAACGCGGGTCTTTTCCGCATCGAGTATCTTGAATATCTGCTGCCTGTAGGTGAGGGCGTTTCTGGCGACGTCTTCTGAGGTCAGGGGCTTTCTGGTCTCGCTTTTGCCGGTAGGGTCCCCGATCATGCCGGTAAAGTCCCCGATAAGGAAGATGATCTCATGGCCAAGGTCCTGCAACTGCCTCATTTTTTCTACAAGCACCGTATGGCCAAGGTGGATGTCGGGGGCGGTGGGGTCAAAACCCGCCTTGACGCGCAGCGGGACGCCCCGCTCAAGCTTTTTTAAAAGCTCATCATGGGCGATGATCTCCGCTGCGCCTCTTTTTATTATCTCCAGCTGTTCAAGGGCTTCAAGCATGGTTTTGTCCTTTATGATATAACCGGCAGGCCCGGCGGGTCAATCGGGCCCGCCAATAATTTCTTGAAGCCTTAGGTGGTATCTGATATTTTTTATCAGAAATGGAGGCGCACGGATGGTAATAGGGGTGCCGGCAGAGATCAAAAAGGAGGAGCGCCGTGTGGGGCTGACCCCGGAAGGGACGGCCGAGCTTGCGGGCCTCAGGCATACGGTGCTAGTTGAGCAGGGCGCGGGGCTTGGAAGCGGTTTCCCGGATGACCTTTATATAAAGGCTGGCGCGCGCATCTCGGACAGGGAGGCCGTATGGAAGGAAGCCGGGCTCATAGTGAAGGTCAAGGAGCCTCTGCCCGAGGAGTACCGTTTTTTAAGAGAGGGGCAGGCCCTCTTCACATTCCTCCACCTGGCCGCTAACCCGGGGCTTGCAAGGGCCCTGCTTTCAAGCGGGGTTTCCGCTTTGGCCTATGAGACCCTCGATGAGAACGGAAGGCTCCCGCTGCTTGCCCCCATGAGCCTTATCGCGGGCAGGATGGCCCCGCTTATGGGAGCGTTTTACCTGCAGGGGACTTTTGGCGGCAGCGGCGTTTTCGCGGCTGGCGCTGCCGGCGTCAGGCCCGCAAACTGCCTTATACTTGGCGCCGGAACGGCCGGCACAAACGCGGCCCGCGTGGCCTGCGCCATCGGGATGGACACGACGGTCATGAACATAACCGCAGGCGGGCTGAAACTGATAGATGAGATGTTCATGGGCCGGGTAAAGACGATCGGCCTCACCCGGGGCGCGCTCATGGAATCTCTGAGGGAGGCCGATGCCGTAATAGGCGCAGTGCTTGTGCCCGGTGCAAAGGCGCCTGTGCTCATAAACAGGGACGCGCTCAGGACGATGAAGAAGGGCTCCGTCATCATAGACATATCAATAGACCAGGGGGGGACGGCGGAGACCTCCAGACCTACCACCCACGACGACCCCGTATTCGAGGTTGACGGCATCATCCATTACTGTGTGGCCAATATGCCTGGCGCATATCCGAGGACCTCAACCCTGGCCCTTGTAAACTCCACACTCCCGTACATCAAATTGGCCGCCTCGGAGGCCCATCTGGAGGACTGCCTTAAAAAAAGCGCACCTTTGAGAAGCGCGCTTAACGTATATGGGGGCAGGATAGTCCATCCTGCGGCAGCCCTGTCGCTTGGCTACGAGCCTGGGGACATTTTTTGATGGGCTCATGGCTGCAAAACAAAAACATGCCAGAACTTAAAAAGGTTCTTTAAAAAACCTTTTCATTTCATAAAAAGACAGCCAAAAGATTTGACAATACATATCTAATTATGGTTATATGATTAGGTCATGAATGAATATTTAAAGATTTTCAGGGCGCTTTCCGATGAGACGAGGCTCAGGATACTTCTGCTGGTGTCCGGGCGGGAGCTTTGTGTCTGCCAGATAATGGCGGTTCTGGGGACGAGCCAGCCGCTTGTTTCCAGAAACCTGAACCTTCTTAAATCGGCTGGTTTTCTGCTTTCCCGGAGGGAAAAGAAGCTTATGTTCTATAAGCTTCGGCCGGACCTGGAGGCCAGGGGCCTGGGATTTGCAAGTTCGGTGCTTAAGGACCTGGCGCAGACGGAGAAGGCGGCGGAGGACAGGAACTGCCTCAAGGAATGCCAGGAATTCCAGAAGGCCACGGGCCGCTGCGATATGAAGTCTTTCCGTGAGTTCATAAGAAAAAAGAAAAAGCTGCCCGCCGGAGACGGGGCGGGTGCGGAAAGTCCGGGTGCAAGGAGATGAGATCATCCAAGGTTTTCTGTTTTTTTACGTTATGCTTTCTTGTCCTGATGTCAGCGCCTGCCCACAGGGCCCTCGCGCAGGGGAAACCGGAAGAAGCCTCCTCAAAAACTCCCGGCGCGGCCGGTGCGAAAAACCAGAAGATGGACTTGAGCCAGGCGGTGGCGGCGGCATTAAGGGAAAACCCCCGCATCAGGGCTGGCGTCTGGGCGGTCAGGGCTGCAAAGGAGGGCGTGGGGGCCTCGCGAGGTTATTTCTATCCCTCCCTGTCTTTTGAGAGCCGTTATCTGCGCACGGACAACCCTGTCTACGCCTTCATGGCCAAACTGGACCAGCAGCGCTTCTCTGCATCCGATTTTGAGATAAGCTCTCTCAACCAGCCGGAATCGATCAACGATTTTCAAAACAGCCTGAAGCTGGACCAGGTCGTCTATTCAAGGCGGCTTATAGCGGGCGAGCGGATGTCCAGGGATGACGAGGCATCGGAGGGACTGGATTTCCAAAGGCTCAAGGAGAAGGTGGCCATGGACACCGTCAGGGCATACCTGGGAGTGGTAACGGCCCGCGAATTTCTTGATGCCGCGGGCAAGGCGCTTGAGGATACAACCGAGCACGAGAGTCTGGCCAAGCTGCGTTACAACTCCGGGCTTGGCCTCTATTCGGACGTCCTCCGGGCCGATGCCGCCAAACGGGAGGCGGAAAAGGGAATGGCAGCCGCGCAGGAAAACTATGAGGTGGCAAAACGCGCGCTGGGCCTTGTAATCGGGCGCGCGGGAAGCGTTGATGCCGATGGGATCTCCTATGCCATAGAGCTCCAGCCGATAGGCGCATATTATGCAAGCGCACTGGCCAGGCCGGACATAAAGGCCATCCAGGCCAGGTATAAAAAAGCTGAAAACGGCGTGGATTTTGCCACCTCGGGATATTTTCCGGAGGTGGGCGTAAGCGGCCAGTACCAGTGGAACGACCACCGCAGCCCCTTTGAAGGGGAGGGTTCAAGTTACATGGCCACCGCCTTCCTGCGATGGGACATCTTTGACGGAGCCACGCGTGAACATGAGGTGAGCCAGGCCAGGGCAAAGGCCAGGCAGGCGGAGGAAGGTCTTGAGGGAGCAAGGAAAGAGGCCAGTTTCATGGTGTTTGAGGCTTATCAGGACGTACTTACCGCCAGGAAGACCCTGGCCTATGCAAAAGCTGAACTGGACTCCGCCAGGGAGGGCAGAAGGCTTGTGGAGCTCAGGTACAAAAATTCCCTCTCACCGCTTATAGACGTCCTGGATTCCCAGGTGATGGTGGAGAGGGCAAGGACCGGCGTAATAGAGGCGCAAAACAGCCTTATCGAAAAATTTTTCAAATTGGGATTTGAAAGCGGCAGAATTTCCGAATTCATACAAAAAGTTGACCGGGAACAAGGAGTGAAATGAGAAAAGTTTTTTCTTCGCGTTTTTTTGATCGTCTTTTTTTTAACCGGTTTTCTGCGCTGGCCCTGATGACGCTTCCGCTTCTTGCCTCCTGCGGACACGGGAAAACTCCAGGGGCCGGTGTGCAAAGACGGGTGGTCGAGGGGGTAAGGACCGCGGTGGTCAGGGTCATGACCATTCCGTCCATGTATGATACCTCCGGTATGGTGGAGTCAAAAAACTCATCGCTTGTTGCCGCGAAGGTAATGGGCACGGTGACCTCCATGCGGGTGGACAGGGGACAGGCGGTAAGAAAGGGACAGGTCCTCCTTACCATCGAGGCCGGGGACGCGCGCGACAGAGTGGCGCAGGCCAGGCAGGGGTTGGAACAGGCGATACAGGCAAGGAAAATGGCAAGAGAGGAGGACGCGCTTGCCAGGACCACATTCAAGAGATACAAAAACCTCTACGATCAGAAGGCGATCGCCAAGCAGGAATTCGACGAGATGAGCACCAGGCTCCAGATGGCCGGCCTTAAGCTGCAGGTGGCCAGCGCTGCGGTTTCCCAGGCCAGGGCCGCACTGGCGGAGGCAAGGACGTATCTTGGATATACGGTGGTGAGGGCCCCAATAAACGGGATAGTGATCGACAAGAAGGTTGATGTGGGGAGCATGGCTACTCCCGGGGCGCCCCTGATCGTGCTGGAGGAGCCAAGCTACAGGATATCGGCTTCCCTGGACGAACGCCTGCTTGGCAAGGTGAAAAAGGGCACCCAGGTAATGGTGGACCTGCAAGCGGAGGGAGGCCCGAAAACGCTTCCCATAACTCAGGTGACGCCAGGGATCGACCCAATCACGAGGACCTTTACCGTAAGAATAGACCTGCCGTATTCGGCCGGGCTGCAGAGCGGTCTTTACGTGAAATTGCACGTTCCCTACGGAAAAAGGAGCGCGGTTATGGCGCCCAAGGCCGCCATAGGCAGGCGCGGCCAGCTCCAGTTCGCCTATGCCGTAGGGCAAAACGGGGTTTTGCAGCTGCGCGCGCTCAGGACAGGGCAGGAATATGACGGCTACGTGGAGGTGCTTTCCGGCCTTAATCCCGGGGACCATGTTACGGTTTCGGGTTTTGAAGGGCTGAGCGAAGGCGATGTCGTCAAGGAGGCCAAGGGCCTGTGAATCATGAACAGAAACCGGAGGACGCGGTGCCGGAAAAGGAGAGTTTCAAGGGTCGGCTTGGAATAGCCGGCAGGATAGCCAGGGCCTTCCTTACATCCAAGCTCACGCCGCTTATCGTGGCCGCATCCCTTGTGGCCGGCATATTCGCGGTGATAGTGACCCCGCGCGAGGAAGACCCGCAGATACACGTCCCCATGATAGACGTGTTCGTGGGTTACCCTGGGGCGTCCGCCAAGGAAGTGGAAAACCTTGTCACCAAGCCCATGGAAAGGCTCATCCGGGAGATACCGGAGGTCGAGTACGTCTACTCCATCAGCAAGCCCGGAGGCTCCCTGATAATCGTCAGGTATTACGTGGGGCAGAGCATCAACAAAAGTCTCGTGACGCTCTACACCAAGCTCATGTCCAACTACGACAGGATACCCCCTGGGGTGAGCCAGCCGCTTATCAAGCCCATGTCGATAAATGACGTGCCGGTGCTGGTCTATAACCTCTGGTCGGACAAATACACCTCCTACGATCTAAGGCGGATGGCAGAGGGGCTTGGCGACGAGATAAAAAAGGACCCGGATGTCTCCCAGGTCACCATAACCGGGGGCTCCCCGCGACAGGTGCGCGTGGAGCTGGACCCGGCAAAGCTCAAGGCGTACAACCTGCCGGTGATGGCCATAGCCAGGGCCATTCAGGGCTCGAACTTCGCCTCGCCAGAAGGAAACCTGGACAGCGGCAACCAGAACATCCGGGTGCAGGCTGGAGGGTTCCTTGAGAGCGCGGGGCAGGTTGGCAATGTGGTGGTCGGGGTCTCGGGCGGCAGGCCTGTCTATTTGAAGGACGTAGCCTCAATCAGCGACGGCCCCCAGGAGCCCAAAGATTATGTGTTCATGGGCCTTGGCCCCTCTTTTGACAAAAAGCAGCGGCTGGGCGGCGGGCCTGAAGACATAAAGCCCACGTCCAGGCTTTACGATGCCGTTACGATAAGCGTTGCAAAGAAAAAGGGCACCAACGCCGCCCTGCTTGCCGGGAGGCTGCGCTCCAGGATAGAGGCGGTGAGGGGAAGGCTGATCCCAAACGGGGTAAGAATAAACGTTGCCAGGAACTACGGGGCAACGGCCGAGCAAAAGTCCGACGAGCTGCTGGAGCACATGCTCATCGCGACCATATCGGTCACAATACTTGTGGCCCTGGCCCTGGGCTGGAGGGAATCGGTGGTTGTCGCGGTCGCCGTTCCGGTGACGCTTTCCCTCACCCTGCTCATAAACTATCTTTACGGGTATACGCTGAACCGGGTGACGCTCTTTGCGCTCATTTTTTCGATAGGCATACTGGTGGACGACGCCATCGTGGTGGTGGAGAACATCCACAGGCATTTCAAGCTTTACGGGCCCGGAAAGCACAAGGTGGCCTATGCGGTGGACGAGGTCGGGAATCCGACCATTCTGGCCACTTTTACCGTCATAGCGGCGCTTCTGCCGATGGCCTTTGTAGGCGGCCTCATGGGCCCGTACATGAGGCCCATCCCTGTCGGGGCATCCGCGGCGATGCTCTTTTCCCTGCTCATAGCCTTTATCGTAAGCCCATGGCTTGGCTATGCGGTCCTGAAAAAGGTGAAGCATACCAGGCAGGAGGAGGGCCATGAGAAAAAAGAGCTCCAGAGCATGGACCGCATCTACCACAAAACCCTCTACCCGCTGCTTGAAAACAGGAAAAAAAGGATGTTCGCCCTGGGAGGGGTGGCAGGCCTGCTTTTTCTGGCCATACTGATGGTGCCGCTCAAGCTGGTCACCATGAAGATGCTGCCTTTTGACAATAAAAACGAGATGCAGGTGATAATAGACATGCCCGCGGGCACGACGCTTGAGACGACCGAGCACGTGGCCTCCGAAATGGGAGAATACCTGAGGACCGTGCCGGAGGTGACCGATTTCCAGATATACGCAGGCGCCGCCTCGCCCTTCAACTTTAACGGGCTTGTCCGGCACTATTACCTGAGGAACCAGCCATACCAGGCGGATATCCAGCTCAATATAGTGGACAAAAGCCAGAGGTCGGCGCAAAGCCATGACATCGCCAAGAGGATAAGGCCGGGCCTGGACCGCATAGCCGCGCTCTATGGGGCAAATGTGAAGATAGCCGAGGTCCCGCCTGGCCCGCCGGTGCTCGATACGCTTGTGGCGGAGGTATATGGGCCTACGCTCAGGGGGCAGACCGCCCTGGCCAAAAAAGTGATGGACATATTCAAGGCGACCCCGGGGGTGGTGGACGTGGACTGGTATGTCGAGGCTCCACAGAAGAAGCTGACCTTTGCCGTGGACAGGACGAAGGCCGCGCTGGACGGTGTTTCGACGCGGGCGGCGGCCCAGACGCTGAGCGCTTCAATGGAAGGGCTCCAGGCCGGCCTGGTGCATATAGACAACGAGAGGGACCCCGTGCCCATAGTGCTAAGGCTCCCTGAAAAAGACCGTTCAAGCGCAAGCAGCCTGTTTTCGCTCACGGTCCCTTCGAAGGACGGCGCTCTGGTACCTCTGGGCGAGGTCGTGAACGTCAGGGAAGGAACGATAGATCAGTCCATATACAGGAAAAACCTTCATCGGGTGGTATATGTGATCGGCGACGTTGCGGGCAAGGAGGAAAGCCCCGTCTACGCCATACTGAAGATGAAAGGCAGGATAGCCCGCCTTACGCAGGACGGCTTTAAAGTGAAACAGTATTTCTGGCACCAGCCGCTCATAGGGCAGCATTACTCGGTGAAGTGGGACGGCGAATGGCACACCACGTATGTGACCTTCCGCGACATGGGCATAGCCTTTGCCGCCGTGCTTGTACTTATTTACATTCTGGTTGTGGCCTGGTTCGGGAATTTTGCGGTGCCGCTTGTCATAATGGCGCCCATACCGCTTACGCTGATAGGCATCCTGCCCGGGCATTTCGCCTTCGGCGCGTTCTTTACGGCAACGAGCATGATAGGCTTTATCGCGCTTGCGGGCATAATCGTCCGGAACTCGATATTGCTGGTGGATTTCGTGCAGATGGAATGGGCGAAATGCGATGACCTTAAAGCCGCCCTTGTCCGGGCGGGCGCGGTGAGGTTCCGTCCGATCGCCCTCACCGCCGCCGCCGTGGTGGTGGGCGCGTCGGTTATCCTGTTTGACCCCATATTCCAGGGACTTGCCATATCGCTGATGTTCGGGGCGGTTGCCGCAACGGCCCTAACGCTTGTGGTTGTGCCGCTTCTGTATTACGAGTTCTTCAAGAACAAGCCCTGTCCAATGAAGAAAAAAGACGAGGAGGATGACAAAGATGTATATGCTTAAGACCGATTCCTGGTACCTTGAGAGGACCGTGTTCCTGGTGGCGGGTTTTGTGGTGCTTTTGAGCCTGGCCCTGTCAGTGCTCTTCAGCCCTTACTGGCTGCTGCTTGCCGCCTTTGCCGGCGTGAACCTGATAGTTTTCGCCGTTACCGGTTTCTGCATGATGGCCAATATGCTTAAGAAGTTCTTTGGCCTGCAGCCCAGACTTGGGAGGTGACCTGAAGTGCGGACGCTCTTTAACTGTCTTTGCCCCAGCTGCGGGAGCATCTCGACTGCATATCTGGAAGATGACGGCCAGGCCGCCGGGCTGAAATGCCCCGAGTGCGGCGGCAGCGGACTGACTGCGCTGCCAAAGAACATCTTCGGCACCTGAGGCCCGTCAAGCTGTTAAAAGGGCCGTGGGCCCTTTCCGTTTTGGCCGCCGGGTCCTGTATCTTCCGGATCCGGCGGTTTTTTTATTCGTGCCTATCCGGTCTGCTCACGCACTGCATATCAATCAAATCTTTTTGGCAGTCATTCCGGCAATCCTTAGGCCGCCCGGTTTTACCGGTAATACGAATGAAAACGGGCAGCGACTTTGTCTTTCAAAGATATTTAACGTACTGGCCTGGGAGCGGCTCGCTGGCATGACAGACTTTTAAGACTATTCCCCCTCAACCGGCGTAATATTTGGTCGAAGAAACCAGAACAAGCATATTTTTATTCTTGTTTTGCCTTGAGGATCTTTTTAAAAGTTTTTGCAATTATGTCGCATTTGTGTTAAATTTTTTGAAAAATATGGCCGGGGTTAAAAACAAAGACAAGGGAAAAGAGCATAAACAGAAAAACCGGGGCCGTATTGCGGGGCTGCTGAGGAAAAGCGGGCTCAAGGCCACAAAGGGCAGGGTGGAGGTGCTAACCCTTTTTCTGGAGGCCGGCAGGCCCCTTGCCCAGATGCAGATAATGGATCTGCTCGGGATGAAGCTGGACAGGGCGAGCGTCTACAGGACATTGAGTGCGTTTACGGACGCGGGCATCATACACATGGCATATGTTGACGGAAGGCACAGGGTCTATGAGCTTCCGGACAAGTGCGGAGCGCAAAGCTGCCATCCCCACTTTTCCTGCCGCGGCTGCGGTATGACGGCCTGCCTTGAGGACTTTCATGTGCATTACAGGGGGACACTCGGGAAGGGCTTTGTTGCGGAAAGGCAGAAGGTGCTCATAGAGGGGCTCTGTCCCGACTGCAAAAAGACATAAAGCCCGGTAAATGAAATGTGCCCGGGTTCAAGCAGTGGGGAAAACGTCTTTTTATTTTGTGCCGGCAGAAGGGCTGGCCGTTAAGAGAGGGGGGAAAGGCTTCCTTTGAAAATTGTCTGGAAGCTCGCGGCCATTGGCGCTGCCGCCGCTGTCATTATATATTTTATCGTTTTCCGGCCTGGCGGTCCGGCCCGCCTGCGGAACGAAGAGCAGGGGGCGCCAGCCGGCCCGGGGGCGATAAGGGTCGTTGCGGCCGAGGACTTTTACGGCAGTGTCGCCTCGCAGCTTGGCGGAAACCTGGTTGCCGTTAAAAGCATCATTTCAAGCCCTAACATAGACCCGCATGAATACGAATCGAGCGTAAAGGACGGCATCGCCGTCGCCAGGGCGGCCATCGTAATAAAGAACGGGCTGCAGTACGACACCTGGCTGGACAAGATGCTTTCCGCATCGCCCAGCCCGGGCCGCATCGTAATTACGGCAGGAGACAGCGCTCCAAGGCGGCTTTCAGGCAACCCGCATGTCTGGTACGGGGTGGACAACATGGAGGCTGTGGCAAAGGCTGTCGACAATGCCCTCATAAAAGTGAGGCCCTCGGAGGCGCCTTTTTTCAAGAGCAACCTTGCGCGCTTTCAGGCTTCTCTGGCGCCGCTACTGGCAAAGATCAACGAGATAAGGCAGAAATACCATGGGACCCCAGTGGGCCTTACCGAGACGATATGCCTGTACCTGACCGGTCCAATGGGGCTGCGCGTCCTGACTCCGTTTGATTTTCAGAAGGCCATAGCGGAAGGCAACGACCCGCCTGCCGCAAGCGTGGCGGTCGCAAACACTCAGGTGGACAGGAAAGAGATAAAGATACTTATATACAACAGGCAGACGGTGACACCTGTAACGACTGCCCTGCTTGGGCAGGCGAGGGCGCGCGGCATTCCGCTTGTGCCGGTGTCCGAGACGATGCCTCCGGGCGGCACCTATCAGTCCTGGATGCTTGCCCAGATGAGCGCGATCGGAAACGGGCTTTCAGCCGCCCGGGGAGGCCGCTGACCTTGGCCCTGGCGCAAAAAGTGATTTCGGTGGAGAACATCGCCGTGGAGCTGAACGGGCGGATGGTCCTGGAGGACGTCAGCTTCGATGTCCGGCAAGGGGAGTTCGTTGCCGTCCTTGGGCCAAACGGGGCGGGCAAAACCACGCTCTTCAAGGTGCTGCTTGGCCTCCTGGAGCCGGCGCGCGGAAAGGTCTCCGTGCTTGGCAAGCCGCCGCGCCTTGGTGCAAAAGAGATAGGATACGCGCCCCAGCACCGCACCCTGGAGACCGATCTTGCGCTGCGCGCCAGGGATGTCGTCGGCTTCGGCCTTGATGGGCACAAATGGGGGATAGGGTTTTTGGGAGGGCGCAGGCGGAGCGCGGCGATAGACAGAGTGCTTGATGAGGTCGGCGTCTGTCATCTGGCCGATATGCCGGTCGGCCGTCTTTCGGGAGGCGAACAGCAGCAGATGTATATAGCGCAGGCGCTCATAACCAACCCCAGGGTCCTTATGCTGGACGAGCCGCTTTCTAACCTGGACATCAGCCACGCGCGGGAAATAGTTTCGCTTTTATCTGGCGTAAGCAGGAGCCGCGGAGTGGCCGTTATGCTTATTTCGCATGACATCAATCCCCTCCTGCACGCCGTGGACCGTGTGCTTTACCTGGCAAACGGGCACAGCGCCATTGGCTCTCCGGAAGAGGTTATCACGAGCGAGACGCTCTCCATGCTCTACAGTTCAAAGGTGGACGTCATCCGTTCCGGCGGCAGGATTTTCGTTGCCGGTGCCGAGACCTGACATGGACCTCTCCGTCCTTAAATATCCCTTCATACAGAACGCCTTTCTGGCCGGCTCGGCAGTTGCGGTAGTGGCCGGGATCATAGGCTATTTTCTGGCCGCACGGGGACTTGTCTTTGCGGGCCATGCACTGTCCCATATCGGTTTTGCCGGGGCCGCCGGCGCGCTTGTCCTTGGCGTAGACCCCATTCTGGGCCTTTTTTTCTTCACTATGGTCTCAGCTGTGGGCATAGGCGTCACAGGGAAGAATTTCCGGGAAGAGGACATGAACATAGGCATAATAATGATGCTGATGCTGGGGCTGGGCGCGCTCTTCATCTCGCTTTACGCGGGATATGCCGAGCGCGCCTACAGCATTCTTTTTGGCACTATCCTGGGCATAGCGCGGACCGATGTCCTGGTCACCGCCGCATTCGGCCTTGCGGCCCTGGCGCTTCTGGCCGTTATCGGGCGGCCGCTTCTTTTTGCCACCATAGACCCGGAGGTGGCCCAGGCACGGGGCGTTCCGGTCCGGCTTCTTGGCATCCTTTTTCTCTTGCTTGTTGCCGTGGCGGTCTCGATGTCGGCGGTGGTCGTGGGCATTCTTTTTGTCTTCACCCTTCTTGTCGGCCCCGCCGCCACGGCAATGAGGCTTGCCCGGAGGCCCGGCTCCGCAATGCTCTTGTCCGCCGCCCTGGCGCTGCTTTATACATGGACCGGCATTTTCCTTGCCGCGGTAAGCTCCTGGCCTGTAAGCTTTTATATCGCCTCAGTTTCGTTTGCCGCCTATCTGGCGGTGCGGCTGCTTGAGCCGGCGGCCGGTAAGATAAAAATAAAAACCGGGGAGCGGACGGCATGACGTTTTTTTCTCTGTTGAGGCAGCCGTTTGTCCAAAACGCCTTCCTGGCCGGCACGGTCATAGCGCTGATCTCAGCGGCAATCGGATATTTCGTGGTGCTGAGGGCCGAGGCGTTCGCCGCGCACGCGCTCTCACATATAGGTTTTGCCGGGGCCACGCTGGCCGCCCTCACCGGCGTGAGCCCGCTGCTTTGCATGTCGTGGTTTACGGTTGCGGCGGGGCTGGGAATGGGCCTGCTTGGAAAGCGTGTCCGGGGGAGGGACATCGAGATAGGAATTACCCTTTCCTTTGCGCTTGGCCTGGGTGTGCTTTTTCTCAGGCTATATACGAGTTCGGCAAGCGAAACGGTGGGCGTGCTCTTTGGCTCCATACTGAGCGTTGCCAGGACAAGCATTTTATGGACGGTCGTCCTTGGGGCCGCAACGCTTTTTGTCCTTGCCGCCATCGGGCGGCCGCTGCTTTTCTCCTCCATCGACCCCGAGAGCGCCCGGGCGCGGGGCGTGCCCGTCAAACTGCTTTCAACGGTGTTCCTGCTCCTTGTGGCCGTCACCGTATCCGAAGCGATACAGGTGGTGGGCGTATTGCTTGTATTTGCGCTCATCGTGGCACCCGCTGCAATTGCCCAGCACGTGACGCGCAGGCCTTTTTCCGCCCTTGTCCTGTCCATGGCGCTTGGCAGCGTGTTTGTATGGGGAGGCCTCCTGCTGGCCCTGGCCACCAGGTTCCCGGTGAGCTTTTATATAGCGGTCATCGCCGCGCTGACATATTTCATTGTCGTGGGGGCAAGCCACGCCCTCCGCCCTCATGCGGCCGAGAAAGTGGAGCAGCGGTGTTAGCCTGCGTGCTTTACAAGCCTTCTTCCCAGGTGATAAAATAAGCCTCACCTTTTTTCGGGGCTCAGGTTTTTAAGGTTTTTTTTTAAAGCAAAAAACAAAAAATAAAATAAGATAAAAAAGCGGAAAAACAAAAACTCTTTTTCCCACAAGGGGGTCCAGATGTCCAAGGCAAAGAGGGCGCTTATCAGTGTTTCCGACAAAAGCGGTGTTGCCGAGTTCGCAAAAGGGCTGGCGGAAATGGGCGTGGAGCTGATCTCGACAGGCGGTACTGCCAAGGCGCTCAAGGACGCGGGGCTCCAGGTGAAGGACATCGGGGACTACACCGGCTTTCCGGAGATGCTTGACGGAAGGCTCAAGACGCTCCATCCCAAGGTGCACGGAGGGCTCCTTGCCAGGCGGGACGACCCACGGCACATGAAGGACCTGGAGGAGCACGGCATAGGGCTCATAGATATCGTGGCCGTGAACCTCTATCCCTTCGAGCGCACCGTGTCCAACCCGGATGTCAAGTTCGCCGACGCCATCGAGAACATAGACATAGGGGGGCCAACGATGCTCAGGGCCGCCTCCAAGAACTTTGAGTCCGTAACCGTGATAGTAGACCCTGCCGATTATTCCGTCGTGCTGGACGAGCTCAGGGCAACGGGCGGGCAGGTAAGCGGCAAGACGCGTCTGAAGCTGGCTAAAAAAGTGTTTCAGCACACTGCACGCTATGACGCGCTCATAGCGGACTATCTGGAGGGCGTGACAGGCGGAGAGGGCGCCCTTGCTCCAACCCTTACCTTAAGCTACAGGCTTGCCTCCCCGCTCAGATACGGCGAGAACCCGCACCAGGCGGCAGGTTTTTACGAGGAGCGGACGGACGGCCTTTCTCTTGCAAGGGCAAAAGTGTTGCAGGGCAAGGAGATGTCCTTCAACAATTACTATGACACACATTCGGCCATGCTCCTGGCCCTTGAGTTCGAAAAGACCGCATGCGCCATAATAAAGCACAATAACCCTTGCGGCGCCGCCGTCGCGGACTCCGCGGCGGAGGCCTACAGGCGGGCGCTTAAGACGGACCCCGTTTCGGCCTTCGGAGGCGTCATCGCCTTTAACAGGGAGGTTGACGATGAGGCCGCGGAGGAGATTGTAAAGCTTTTCGTCGAAGTGGTCCTTGCCCCTTCCTACACACAAGGGGCGCTGAAAATATTCCAGGCTAAATCGAACATAAGGGTGCTCGTGCTTCCGGAGATGCTTACGAAACCTTTGAAGGGCTTTGACATAAAGCGGATCGCGGGGGGCATACTTACCCAGGGGTGGGACACGCTTCGCGTGGACGTAAGGGCTCTGCAGGCGGTGACAAAGAGAAAGCCCACCGAGGAAGAGCTTTCAGCCCTCGATCTGGCCTGGAGGGTGGTAAAGCACGTAAAGTCAAACGCTATCGTTTATGCGTTTGCCGGCAGGACGGCGGGGATAGGCATAGGGCAGACAAGCCGCCTTTATTCCGCAAGGTGCGGAGCGGCCAATGCCACTGAGCCGCT
>JAKAJM010000093.1 GCA_021813765.1 Nitrospirota bacterium | reverse complement strand
TTGACGACGTCACGGCAACATAATCGGTCTCCGGGTTTACGGCAAGGGCCATATTGGCCGGAAGGGTCCAGGGCGTTGTCGTCCATATGACCATGTACGCCTCGCCACTGATACCTAGCCTGTCCGCGTCCTCATCAAGGAGTCTGAAGCGCACATAGACGGAGGGAGACTCCTTTTCGGCATATTCCACCTCGGCCTCGGCCAGGGCGGTGACGCAGTTGGGACACCAGTGCACGGGCTTTTTGCCCTGGTAGACATACCCGTTTTTAAGGAACCGGCCGAACTCCCTCACGATGGCCGCCTCGTAATCATTGGTCATCGTAAGGTATGGCTCTTCCCAGAGGCCGAAGACACCAAGCCTCATGAATTCCGCACGCTGTATGTCCACGAACTTCGCGGCATATTCCCGGCAGAGCTTCCGCTTCTCAAGCACGCCGGTATGCTCCTTGCCGGCCCCGAGCGTTTTGTCTACCTGGGTTTCTATCGGCAGCCCGTGGCAGTCCCAGCCCGGCACGTATGGGCTCGCAAAACCCTTCATTATCTTGTATTTGATGATGATATCCTTAAGCACTTTATTAAGGGCATGCCCCATATGTATGTGCCCGTTCGCGTAAGGGGGGCCGTCGTGGAGGATATATTTTGGCTTGCCCTGGTTTTTGGCGAGCATCTTCTCGTAAAGGCCTGACTCCTGCCACTTGGCAAGCATCTGCGGCTCTTTCTGGGGCAGGCTTGCCTTCATGGGGAAATCCGTTGCGGGCAGGTTGAGAGTGTCTTTATAGTCCTTTTCTTCTTTTTCGCTCATAGCGGAAAATCAAAAAATCTCCCTGGTTTTTATTATCCAAACATTTTAACACAATGGGAAACAGCTTGTGCTCCTCTGGCTCTGTCTGTAAGCAATCAGCCATATTCCAACTGATAATTCTCACTAATTGCCATTAGTCGAAACCGCGGGTGGGGGCAGGTCTGATAGCTCAAAAGAAATAAATAGAAAAAACCGCAGGAAAGTGAAAGCCGCCGAAACCGGCGGCTTTCGTAAAAACATTTTTTCTCAGAGAATTAAACTTCTATTCTTCCTTTTTTCTCTTGGCCTCCGCCTCCGCGATTATCTTCTGGGCGATGTGGGGCGGCACCTGCTCGTAATCGAAAAATTCCATGGTGTACATCCCTCTTCCAGCCGTGAGGCCCTGGAGCTGGTTGGCGTAGGTCAGCATCTCCGCCATGGGCACATGCGCGGTGACGCGCTGGTTCTGGCCGGCCTGCTCCATGCCGTGCACCTTGCCGCGCCTTGCGTTTAAGTCCCCGATGACGGAGCCCAGGGTCTCTTCCGGGGCCGTCACGGCCACCTTCATTACGGGCTCAAGCAGGATGGGTTTTGCCTCCATGGCCGCTTTTTTTATGGCCATGGAGCCCGCTATCTTGAAAGCCATCTCGGAGGAGTCCACGGTGTGATATGAGCCGTCAAACAGGGTGACGCTTATGTCTATCATGGGGTAGCCGGCAAGGATGCCTTCCTTCAGGGTGTCTGCTACGCCTTTTTCAACGGCCGGTATGTAGTTTCTGGGTATCGCGCCGCCAACTATGCTGTCAATAAACTCGAAGCCGCTTCCGCGCGGCAGGGGTTTCACTTCTATCCAGCAGTCCCCGTATTGTCCTCTGCCGCCGGACTGTTTTTTGTATCTGCCCTGCACCTTCGCGGTGCCGGTGATGGTCTCCCTGTAGGGTATCTTCGGGGTCTTCATCTCCACCTCGACCCCGAACTTTCTTTTCAGCTTCTCGATGATCACCTCAAGATGGAGCTGCCCCATGCCGGACAGTATCATCTCATTGGTCTCCTCTTCCCTGTGGAAGTGGAGGGCCTGGTCTTCCTCCAGTATCTTGTGGAGGGCGTTGCTGATCTTTTCCTCGTCTCCCTTGGACCTGGATGCTATTGCATAGGAGATCACCGGCTCGGCAAGCCTCACCTTCTCGTAGCGGGCCGGGTGCGACTCGTCAGAAAGGGTGTCGCCCGTGTTCGTTTCCTTCAGCTTGGCCACCACCCCTATGTCGCCCGGGCCAAGCGTCTGGGCGTTTACCTGTTTTTTTCCGAACGGGTAAAAGACCTGCCCCACCCGCTCCCTTGTCCCCCTGGAAGTGTTCAGCACGCTTGAGTCCGTGCCCACCTTTCCGGAGTAGACCCGGAAAAAGGAAAGCCTGCCTGTAAACGGGTCTGCTATCGTCTTGAAAACGTAGGCGGAAAAGGGGGCGTCGGCGCTGGGCTCAAGGGTCTCGGGCTCGCCCGTCTTTGCGTTTTTAGCGGTTATCGGGGCTATCTTTGCGTGTTCGGCCGGCGAGG
Organism: Nitrospirota bacterium; assembly: GCA_021813765.1. Classification (GTDB taxonomy): domain Bacteria; phylum Nitrospirota; class Thermodesulfovibrionia; order Thermodesulfovibrionales; family JdFR-88; genus JAKAEG01. The sequence goes on along the minus strand of JAKAJM010000093.1, from coordinate 6,091 downwards.
GCAGGCACAAGAGGATCGCGTCCATCAACGTGTCAATTCCCATTGCCCTTATGGCGGAGCCAGCCAGGACCGGGATGAACTGGCCGGTGACGGTGCCGGTCTTCAGGCCGTTTATTATCTCTTCCTCTTTTATCTCACCGCCGTCCAGGTAGATGGAAAGAAGGTTATCGTCGGACTCGCATATCTTTTCGACCAGCTTTTTCCTGTACTTCCCTATTTCGGCCTCCATTTCGGCCGGTATGGACGCGCTGCTTGGGGACTTGCCGTTGTCGTACACAAAGGCCTTCATCCGGATGATGTCCACCAGGCCGCGGAAAGATTTGCCCGAGCCTATCGGCACCTGCAGCGGGATGGCCTCTTTGCCGAAAGACCTCTCTATCTCATCCACGGTCCTTGGGAAGTCGGCCATGTCCTTGTCCATCTCGTTGACGAAGGCTATGACCGGCACTTCCAGCTCCGCCGCGTATTCGTATATCTTCAGCGCCTCGGCCTTTACGCCGTCAACCCCGCTTGCCACCAGCACGGCGCCGTCGGCCGCCTTAAGGCTCTCATGCGTCTCTTCTATGAAATTTATGAACCCCGGGGTGTCTATGAGGTCTATCTTGGTATCTTTCCAGTTGCAGAACGCTACAGAGGTGTCAATCGTTATCTTTCTGTGTATCTCTTCAGCCTCGAAGTCCATCACGGTGTTGCCGCCCTGCACGCTGCCCATCCGCTCGACCGCTCCGGCGGTGTAAAGCATGGCCTCCGCCACTGAAGTTTTTCCCGAACCGCCGTGCCCAATCAAAGCTACATTCCTTATCTCCCGAACCGTAAAAGTTGCCATGGAACAAACCTCCCGGTGTTTTTAATAAGGGATTAATCCAGTATTTCTTCTATAATGGGCTTGTATTCGAGTTTTTTGTCGGCTTTCGAGCTCCAGATCTTGACGATTATGAAAGAGATCGCAAACGCCCCGAAGGCAAACAGGGCGGACATGCTGTCGGGGTCGTATCCTTTAAGGCTGGTCAGGGCCAGCTGCTTGCCGATAATGGCCCCTAAAATAAGCGCCATCACCGGCAGTCCGTAGACTATCAGAGAGCCTTTCATGTAGGAGATGGGCTTGAAGGTCACCCTGACCTTCTGGCCCTCCCTGGCCCCTATGAAGTTCAGGGCCTCCATCTCGGGGTTTTCCTTGGCGACCTGGCATGTGCCCGCCGTGCAGTGTTCACACATGCCTTTTGGCTTGTCGACGGAAACCTTGGCTAAACGTCCAATCGTCTTTACTACTACACCAATTTCTTCCATGCTTTTCTTATTGTAACACAATGGCAATAAGGGGACCGTCCGGGAGGAAGCGCAAGCGGGCGGCTATCCGTTTTGCTCCAGCCGCGAGCCCCCGAGGGGAATTATGGTAAAATTGCGAGGCATGACCGAAAGCAAAAAACTGAAACTTCTTGATATAAAGAAAATAAAGACCGTCCCGCTGGCGGGCAGGAAGTCCAAAGTGGAGCTGGACCTGGCCGCCGTGCCTGCCCGTGCCGGCGGCAGCTTCATGGATTTCTGGGACTCCCTTCCAGGCGTCCTGGCCGCCTCCAATATGAAAAAGATCGTGGAGGCGGTGGCGGCGGCCCGGGAAAATGGCAGGCCGGTGGTGCTCGGAATGGGGGCGCACCCGATAAAGGTGGGGCTTTCCCCCCTGATAATAGACCTGGTGCGCCGCGGGGTAATCACCGCCGTGGCCACAAACGGGGCGGCCATCGTGCATGATTTCGAGCTTGCGTATCTCGGACGCACTTCCGAGGACGTTGCGGAGGAGCTTTGCAAGGGCACTTTCGGGATGGCCAGGGAGACGGGGCTTTTCCTTAACCGAGCGATAAAAAACGGTGCAAAAAAGAAATTGGGGCTCGGCCAGTCCATAGGCGCGCTCATAGGCAAGAGCAGGTTCCCCTTCAAGGGCAAAAGCATATTTGCAAGCGGTTTTGAGCTGGGCATCCCCGTGACCGTGCATGTGACGATGGGCGCGGACATAATCCACATGCACCCCTCCGCCGACGGCGCCTCCATAGGGGAGGCATCGATGAGGGATTTCAGGCTCTTTGCCTCGGTGCTCTCCGGGCTTGAGGGTGGGGTATATATAAACCTGGGGTCTGCGGTCGTAATGCCGGAGGTGTTTCTGAAGGCGCTCACCGTGGCCAGGAACCTGGGCCACCAGACCAGAGACATAACGACTGTCAATATGGATTTTATCCAGCACTACAGGCCCAGGGAAAACGTCCTGATGAGGCCCACTTTGCGCGGAGGCGCCTCGTACGCGCTTACCGGGCACCATGAGATCATGTTTCCCCTTCTTGCCGCTGGCATCATTGAGCGCATAACGGGAGAGCGGCACAATGGACAGAGACGGACAATAGGCCCGGACAGTAAAGAGAAACTTTAACAAGATACTTGAAATTTATTGTTTTATTGTGAAATAATTTCCCTCGAAGATGTCCAAGAACGTACTTGTAATAGAGCGGGATTTTGAGACTTCAAGGCAGATAGCCAAGGCCCTCGAGGGCGAAGGGTATTTCGTATTCACAGCCTCCGGCGCGGAAGCGGGCCTTGTAATGGCCAGGAGGGTGAAGCCCTCCCTGCTTTTTCTTAACCTCGAGATGAGGGATGCGGGGGGAGCGGAATTTTTAAAAAAGCTGCGCGCCCTTGATTTCCTTCACAACGTCCCCATTCTCCTGCTGACCGGGAAGCAGGAGGAATACGATGCCAGGTACGCGGATGTTTACGGCATAGTCAACTTCGTCAGCGTCCCCCTAAATGAGACTGAGATCATCGCAAAAAGCAGGGCCTCGCTGGAGCAGATACCGGCGCGCGGCCCGGAAGTTAAAAACCCTCCTGTCAAGGGCAACCCCGTTTTCCCGGACCTGGGAAAAGCTCCAGGGCATGGCATGGGTGAGGATATTGCAACAGGCGGGATCCTGGGGGGCGGGCAGGCTGATGCATCAGAAGAAGGCGGCCCGCTTCAAACAGGCGAAAGCACGAAAAGCGAAAACCTTATAGTCCGCATAGATAACGAAGCCGCTGCCGGTCCCGGCACAGGGAATTTTTTAGCTGACAGCGTTTTGGATGAGGGGAGTGTTCACGAAAATCGGGGACAGGTTGGAAATGAAAAAGAGAAAAACGCTACGGAAGTTGCCGGTGAGCAAAAAGAAACATCAGCCGGTGGCAGCCTGAAAGAGGAGCCCCTGCTTTTTAAAAAGGAAGATGAAGGGGAAGAAAAAAAAGGAAAAGCGCAGGAGCAGATGCAAGGGCCCTTCAAGGAGGCATTGGCCGGGGCTGAGGATCTGATGCCTGATGAGCGGAAAGGGGGCATGGAGAGCATCATGCCGGCGGCATTTGACGGAGAGAAAAAAAAGAAGGGCCTGGTCAGCAAAGGGTTTCTCTGGATGCTTGGGATAGTGCTGCTTGGCGCCGCGTCTTCCTTTTTCTTTTTCATGTACATAGCGCCAAAGCCCGGGGCCGGGATCGGGCGGGCGGCCACGCAGTCTCCGGCTGAAAATCAGCCGGTCATCGTGGAGCAAAACACCCCCGCTGTTGCCCTGGCGGCCTCAGGCGCAAACATGAACACCCCGCAGCAGCAAAATGCCCCAAAAAGCAAGGGTATCGATAATGGAAAAGCAACCGGGCATGCCCTGGCGCAGCCCGCCGCTTCCGGCAAGGCTGCACTTGCTTCAAAAGGGGGGCCGGCCGCTGCACCTTCAAAAGCAGGTGCTGCCAAGCCCTTTGTGCAAGGCCGTGCGCTTGCGCAAAACCAGCCGATTGCGCAAAAAAAGAGCCGGGATGCAGGCGTCTTGCCCTCCGCCAGGCAGGCCAAAGCAAAAAAGACAAAAAAGACAAAAAAGGCCAAAAATACGGCGGCGGCCGCGAGGCTTCGGAGCAAAAAGAAAAAAAGCGCCGGTTACTGGGCGCTCCTTGAGCAGGAAGAGGCGCAGCTGAAAGGCCAGGGCTCAAAAAGCGGAAAGACGGGACGGGAAAAACAGAAAACCGCGCAACGGCCGGAAGTGAAAGGGCGCGGAAAAAGGCTGGCCGCCGGGCATCGTTTCTATTCGCTGCAGGCCGGGGCTTTCGCAAGCCGGGCCAACGCCAGAAAGCTCACGGCCAGGCTTGACTCCGAAGGCTTAAGGGCCCGCGTCCTTGAGGCAAGGGTTGCCGGAAAAACCATGTACAAAGTGCTTGTAGGCAGGTTCAGCACGCCGTCCGGGGACGCCGCAGCAGCAAGCAGGCTCTTAAAAGATGGCCTGAAGCCCTTCCGCCGTTACGAGTAGAGAAGCCCCTCCAGGGTGATGACGACAAGCTCCCCCAACGCCTGGGTGGCATAGCCCCCTTCAAGGACGAATACCGCAGGGACGGACGGGGAGGCTGAGACAATGCCGCCAACGATGCCCCTTATCCCTTCGGCGGAGACGTTTATTGAGGCAAGGGGGTCTCCGGTGTAAATGTCGTATCCTGCCGAAACAAGGATCACATCGGGAGCAAACCGGGTAATGAGCGGAGGCAGCAGGTCCTGATACACCCTCAGGTACTGTTTCACGCTCGATCCTGCCGCCATTGGCACGTTGTAGGTTGTCTCCATGCCTTCGCCCGCCCCGCGCTCGGAATCCGCGCCGGTGCCTGGATAAAAAGGGTACTGGTGGGTGCTGAAGTAAAAGACATCCGGGTCTTCGTAAAATACGTGCTGTGTGCCGTTTCCATGGTGCACGTCGAAGTCCGCGATGAACACCTTTTTCATTCCGAGCCTCTGCGCGCCCCTGGCGCCCACCGCCACATTGTTGAAGATGCAAAAGCCCATAGCCCGGTCCGCCTCCGCATGGTGGCCAGGTGGCCTTACCGCGCAGAAGGCCCTGTCCAGCCGCCCCTCCTTTATCAGCTCAAGCGCCCTGAGGACCGCCCCCGACGCGTAAAGGGCCGCCTTGTAGGAGCCGGGTGAAACATAGGTGTCAGGGTCGTAGTAGCCGGTGAAACCGGCCATTTTCCGGACGTACCCGGCGTCGTGCACCGCCTCGATCTCGGAGGGAAGGGCCTGCCTGGGTTTCTCGTAAACAAGGTTTTGGCTTATCTGTGACCCATGGACCGCCTTTACTATCGCCTTCAGCCTTTCCGGGCTTTCCGGGTGCCCGGGCGGGACCTGGTGCTCCAGGAAGATATCGTCATATATGAAGCCGGTCCTTTTCATTTTCATGAGAACCTATCTCAAGATCGCTTCCGGCTGCAAGAGGCTGAAATGAGCAGCGGACGGACAGCGAGCGCATCTTGATAAATCTGAAATTCCAAACATTCGATGCCTGCAGGGCATAAAATCGCAGCATACGGCGCCATCACAGGTCCTGCTAAAAGTATACCCCCATTTACCGGGCGCGGGCTGCCAGGATTTCGGTTGCGGTTGTTTTTTTGTGCCTTGTCCTCCCAGGCGTTTATAAATCTATAAAAAAAATTTTTTTGAACTATTTTTTCAACTATGGTATTTTCATTACTCTCTCGAACTTTAAGGATATTTGCCCGAGGGTAAAATACAGACCAAGGAGTGGATTGATTTTAAAATGCTTATCATAGGCGAAAAACTGAGCATAATAGCCAAAAGGGTCCGGGAGGCGATGTTCAAGAAGGACAAGGAGCCCATCCAGGAGATAGCCAAGGCGCAGTGGAATGCTGGCGCAAGGATGATAGACGCCAATATCGGCCCGGCGGAAGACGGCGGGGAGGAGCTCATGGAATGGATGGTGCGCGCCATCCAGGAGGCGGTCCCTTCACCGGTGTGCCTGGACACCACCAACGCCAAAGCCATCGAGGCGGGCCTCAAGGTGCATGACAACCAGTGGGGCAGGGCGCTCATCAATTCCACTTCGAACGATCCGGAGAGGTTCCCCATACTGGAGCTTGCGGCAAAGTACAACTGCCAGGTAATAGGGCTTACTGTGGGCAAAGGCGGGCTTCCCGCGGACGCGGAGGAGCGGTGCGCGATAGCCGCCGAGATAATGGCCAGGGCCATGGAATACGGCGTGCCGCTTGAGGACCTCTATCTGGACCCCCTTTTGCTCCAGATAGCGACCTCGCAGGACCA
>JAKAJM010000092.1 GCA_021813765.1 Nitrospirota bacterium | reverse complement strand
CGCTGATCAGATCCGACAAAAGACCTGATTATATGGGGGACCAAAAGGCCTATGAATCCCACCACGCCGCCAAGCGACACGGACGAGGCGGTCATGAGCCCAACCGCGAGAAACAGGACCCATCTCTCTTTGGAAGGCGAAAAACCAAGACTGTATGCCACTTCATCACCGAGCATAAGAGCGTTCAATGCCTTAGCCCTCCAGAGGGATAGACCAAAACCAAGAAGAATAAAGGCAATACCGTAAGGGACGAGCGTCCAATCCGCCATTGACAAGTCTCCAAACAACCAGAATGTCGCCCTCCGAAGTCCTTCGTCCGTAGATAAGCTCATAACAAGCATAAGGGCGGCCGAAAAAAGAAAACCCAGCCCTACGCCTGCCAGTAGCAGCCTCTCCGGCAGAAGATTTCCTTTTTTCTGTCCTAATGCACCAACCGCTGCTCCAGCAGCAATTGCCCCAAGGAAAGCGAGCATGGGCAGTGTAAAAAGTCCAAAAAATATATTGTCAAATAACAAGCTAACGACCGCCATAAGGGCGGATCCGCTCGATAAGCCAAGAATATAAGGATCTGCCAGGGGATTGCGAAGCATGCCTTGAAGTATTGCGCCTGAACTGCCAAGAGCCGCTCCGACCAGTATGGAAATTATTATTCTCGGCAACCGGATAGAAATGATAATTTCCCTCGCGACCTTATCCATCCTGAACGGGTCTATTAACTTTGGCCCTATGAACACCGATGAAGTGAATATCAGAAGAGTTAAAAAAACGAGAGCCGTGATACCTTTTTTGTTCATGTCAGTTCTCTTTTCGGGTTTTACATTCCCCATTTAAATATCGTGCCAGTTCCTGAATTCCATGGACTGTTCTTGGCCCAAGCCTGTAAAGGGCATCGCTTACGTAATAAACCCTTCCTTTTTTTACGGCATCAAGTATGGACAATCTTTTTAAAAGCCTCTTCGAGGTCTCCATCATATCCGCATGTCCCGTGCCAATCAATATGACATACGGAGAGCGTATGATAATGTCCTCAAGCGAATATCTGGGATAACTCGTTTTAGCGTCTGAGGCTATATTCCTCCAACCAAGCAGGTTTATTGCGTCACTGATAGGAGTTCCCGGCCCTGCTACTATCAATGGATCGGGCCATATGATGAAAACCGCTTTCCTGCCGTGTAAATAAAGAGAAGACTTTTCTGCATTTGATTTAATCCTGCGAATGCCAGTTTGAATTCTTTGCGCAACTTTGTCTGCCTTTTCTCTTACATCCAGGGCCACTCCCAATTTTCTGATTGCCTGCGGCAATTGGGCTATGCGCTCCGCACGGAAAACAATGACCTTAATTCCAAGTTTCTCAAGCCTCCCTTCAAGTCCATCTGGATTTAAGCCAGCGTCCATCACTACTACATCCGGCTTAATGGTTAAAATGTCTTCAATCGAAGGGTTTATTATTCCTCCGATTTTGGGTTTCAGCCTCGCCTCCGGTGGATAATCACTGAAATTTGTGACGGCGACGATTCTGTCTCCAAGGCCGAGCGCGTAGAGCACCTCGGTTACATTTGGCGCAAGAGAGACTATCTTTTCAGGCGGTGAGGCAAAAGCTCTTCCGTAGAAAGCAATACAAAAAATCAGGGCATATAAAAACCGCTTTATGGTCAAAATGAAATCCTCACACCTCCGTTGACTGCGGCGGGCGGCATGGGATAGCCCTGCACTATCTGATATTTATTGTCGAGTATGTTTTTTCCCTCCAGGAAAATCTCGCCGTTAGCCCTGCCTCCCAAAAGCGGCACCTTCTGGCTTATTTTGCCGTTGAGGTAATAATAGCTCCAGGATGGGCTGCCCGGGGTCACATAATTGCTCACATAATTGCCTTCGAGCGAGGCAATGAGACCGGTTTTGGTTTCATAGGAGATGTTACCTTTTACATTCTGCCTCGGCAGATAGGGTATATTCTCCCCCGTGTTTTCATCCTTTGGGTCCTGATAGTAATAACTTAGCGACAGGGCAATATTTTTAAAGACATAGTTCGCATCAAATTCTATGCCGTTGATTCTGGCCTGATCTATATTTTCCGGCATCCACATCCCGGATGGGAGCTCCGCCCATTGGATAAGATCTTCCACATTTTTATGGAAAGCCAGGGCCTTTGCCGTCAGGCTTTTCCCGAACATCTGCTCAACGGATATTTCGTATTCCTTCGATTTCTCCGGCTTTAAATTGGGATTTCCCGCGGCATAGCCCGTATTAGGCCAATATAAATCTTCGAAGGTTGGTACTCTGTAGCCCGTGCCCGCTGATATTCTAAATGTTGTCTTGGCAAAAGGCCTGTACAGAGCGGATACCCTCGGGGTAACACGCGAGCCTAAATCGTAATTGTCATACCTGAGGCCGGCCGTTGCAATCAGGTTCTCCGTAAAAATCAGCTGGTCCTGAGCAAAGACACCTTCCGTTGTCCTGTTTTTTATGCCAACAACGTTGCTGTTAAGTCTTTCCGCTACGATTCCCCCTCCTGCAGTCACGAGATTCGAGCTGCCAAGAAGAAAACTGTCCTGTATGTCCGCCCCGCGCATGCCGGTCCGATAATAGTCGTCTTCAACCAGTGGGTCCCAATAGTGAAGCCCGGACTCATGGGAGTAAAGATTAAGATGCATTTTATTGATGTTCAAGCCGATGCCAAACAGCTCATTTTCATCATGCTCCCTTGCGTCGGGAGTTGGATAATCCTCTTCACCAGGCACGCCTTCTTCTTTATGGTCGTAATTTGCGTTAAACACCACGTTGGCGTCCCTGGACAATTTCAGAGTGAACTTGCCGTCCAAATTCCACAAGTCGTAATCTGTATTGGGCATGAAACCATCCGATGTCTCTTTTTCAGCAGAAAGGACATAGCCAAAATTGCCCACTTGACGACTGGTAAAGGCGCTAATGTGTCTCGTATCAAAGCTTCCGTAAGAGGCTGAAAGGGATGTCACAGGTTTACCCGGGTTTTTCGTAATGATATTTATCACTCCTCCCATCGCATCGGCGCCATAAAGCGCGGATGACGCGCCCCTCACTACCTCTATGCGCTCGACATCATCAAGCGTGATTGGCAAGTCATTGAGATCGAATTGCCCTGTAGAGGGCAAGTTTAACCTCTTGCCGTCTATGAGAATCAGAACCTGTGCCGATGTAGCCCCTCTTATGGATGCGGTTGCTATCGAGCCACGGTTCCCATATTCGTTCACCTGCACACCCATCACGCTGGCAATTGCACCCGTGATTGTGCTGAAGCCCCCTTTTTTGATTTCCTGCGCCGTTAAGACCGTAACATCCTGAGCGACATCCTGGACCGGTTCCTCGACTCTTGTTGCGGAGACAACAACGTCCGGCAGAGTTGCACTTGTTTCCTGTGCTAAACCAAAAGCTGGCAAAGAAAGAAGGATGAAACAAAACAGGCAGACAAACGTCTTCATTGCGTCCCTCCCGCGAGGTATTTTTTCAGACAGACAGGTCTTCCGGCTGAGGGCAAGGGCACCCAATGAACGCCCATCTACTTGCCCGCCTTCCCATCAAGGTCTTACGCTTGACAGTGGCGTATCGGGCTTTCGTTCCCATCACGGCTGCGGGGCAGCGGGGGATTTTCACCCCTCTTCCACATCCATCTGCGCCTGCGCAAGGAAAATCCACGGCAGGCTTAATTTAGATAATCAACTCTGTTTATTTTGTGCCCATTAAAAAAACTTAAATAGCGTTACCTCCTTTCAAGGCAAGTATTTCCATGATATCCTGCCTCATGCCACTTATAATTTGAAGGACGTAGTCATATCCATCTTCGGCATGAGGGATAGTGCAGTTAGAACAGTCTTTTATGCCGTCTTTAAAAGTGAAATCCCCGCCGCAGTCCAGAAGATAAAGCGGGCACCAGCAAAAAAGGCACGACCTCCATTCCGCAAGATCGTGACATGGGAAAAAAGCGCAGTCCCGGTGCACGAAATACTTGTAGTTCATTTTTCGCTGGCTAGAGAGATTCATTTAGTGTTGATTCCCTTTTTAGCGATTTGCTCCATAAGAGCTTTTCTGGCTTGGCCTATTGTAAGCGGCAACGACACGAACCGGCATTGCCCTTCCCGTTCCAACAATTCCGCCAGGTGGGCTATACGCGGCAACCTCAGGTTATGGGCACGGATCACGTCCTTCCTAGCGAACACTTCCGTCACGGAACCGGACAGCTTGATTTCCCCTTTGTCCATTACGTAGACGCGGTCAGCCAGCAAAGGAACAGCATCGACATCATGGGTTGCAAAAACAAGGGTTATGCCAAGTTCCCCGTTGATGCAATTGAGCAATTTTATTATTTTGGCCGCGCCAATAGGATCGAGGGCAGCGGTCGGTTCATCCAGCACCAGGACTTCCGGCTGCATGGCAAGCACGCTGGCCAAGGCCACTCGCTTTTTCTCGCCGCCGCTCAAATTAAAAGGGCTTCTGTTTTCAAAGCCTTCCAGCCCGGCCACTTGCAGCGCCCAGGAGGCGGCCTGTTCCATGCGGTCGCCTGTCAGGCCAAGGTTGATCAGACCGTAGGCTATCTCCTGACGAACTGTGCTTGAAAAAAGCTGGTCGTCCGGATCCTGGAAGACCATGCCGACCAGGCGGCGAACTTCTTTCAAGTATGATTTTTCGACAACTCTGCCATTGACCGACACGGATCCCTGTGCGGGCTGCAAAAGACCGTTAAACAGTTGAAAAAGGGTGGACTTGCCCGCACCGTTTGCCCCCAGTACGGCCACCCTCTCTCCGGTTCTGATGGATAGATTTATATCGGTAAGCGCCCGCGTGCTATCTGGATACACAAAGCTCACATTCGTCAGTTTTATTAGATCCATTTTCCCTTATGACCAGCCTTCTATAACCAGCCTTTCCGGGCAGTCTCAAAATTACCAACGAGCAAGACAAGCAGAACCAGACTTGCCAGGATGCCAGCCAGGATATCTTTGCCCGAAACGGGACTGGTATAATAGGCTGGCGTTTTGGCGTCTTCGTCATATCCCCGGGCCAGCATGGCTTTATAAATCCTGACGCTGCGGTCAAAAGCCTTTATCATCAGATTTCCTGCAATTATTCCCGCGTCCCTGGCCTGTCGATGCCAAGGCAGCCCTTCGCCTCCACGAGCACGCTGCGCCTTGCGCATGGTGGCGGCTATTTCCCCCAGTGAGAACGTGTACCGGTAAATCATGTCCGCCAGGTCAAGGATGATCCCCGGCACTTTAAAAAGCCGGAGCGTGGCCAGTATCTCGATCATCGGGGTTGAGAAAGAAAGCAGCATGGCCAGAGAGACCGCCGCAAGGATCCGGAGCATTACCAGGAGACCAAGCGTCATGCCCTCCCTGTAAGCGGACACTGAAATATGCCAGAATTTAATTGCGACAATGACCGTATGACCGGTAGTGAATATCAGGCTCAGGAGCACCAGCCAGGCTACGCCAAAAGGGACGGACATGCGCCATAACACTTTTTTAAGCGGCAAGTGAAGCGTATACAGAAGAGCCAGAGCAGCGAGTAAGAGGCAGGCCACCAGAGGCAATTTGGTCAGAGCAGTGACAATGACTATTGCGCTTAAAAGGACGCTTGTCTTGACTCGCCCGTCCAGACGGTGAAGATACGTCGTGCTCGGTTGCCCGTCAAATGCGACATACTGCATGCTAAAAATCCTCTTTCTCCCTTTCAAACAGCTTTTTCCAATTGTGCCCAACGATCATGCCCGCAAAGAAGTTGGCCACGGAAAATGCGCCGACCTGGGCGTCGCCGGGCAAGTTGACGAACGGGTGGGCGGCCTTCGTATCGGCCACCCTGGAGGCCATGGCGTTTACCGTATCGTCCGTACCGCCGCCAAGCATGTGATGCAAGTCCATGTATTTTGCCGCAACGAAAATTACTGCCAGCAATACGAACATGATTATCAGCATCCAGCGCGTGAAGGGATCAAACCAGGTGACAGTTTCTGCCTTGCTATCCTTATTCTTTTTCATATCACCCTATCCTTTCGCCTCAGCCTTTCCGATTTCACTAAATGTCTTTTTCCTGCCCGTCACGCCCGGCAGCAGATCCGGCCTGCGGTTGTACATCACTTGCAACACGGCGGCGGTGAAAACGGCCTCGGCAACGGCCAGCGGCAACTGCGTCGGCCCATACCCCGCAAAAAAGATCATCCATTGTTTGAGAAGCGGGATATGGCCATGCAGGCTCCAGGCCAGCTCGAAAGCGGATGTAAGGTACGTCATCACGTCGCCAACAAAACCAGCTACGCCGCCGGCCAGCCATAAGGGGGAATTGAAGCGCCTGAGGAATTTCCAGCAGAGATAGCCGGATATTCCCCCGACTATGCCCATGGAAAAATCGTTGGCCCCGATGGTGGTGATACCTCCGTGCCCAAGAAAAATGGCCTGAAAAAAAAGCACTATGGCCGATACTACGGCCGTTGCAAACGGGCCAATCACTATTGCCGCAAGAGGCGTGCCGCAGGGGTGCGAACAGGAGCCGGTCACGGGTACCGGCAAATGCATGGCCGAGATTACAAAGACGGCAACCCCCACCATGGCAAGAAACGGCTTGTAAGACAGGTTCTCACGAACGCGTCTTTTAATTTCTCTTACACCTGGAATAATGAAAAGCATTGCTACTGCGTACCAGAACCCCCAAGCCTTGGGCGGCAGAATCCCGTCTTCGATATGCATAAATCCCTCCTTTTTTTGGCTTAAAAAACAAAAATCCCGATGGCCGGTGACAGCCATCGGGATTGCACCCAGTTTGCTTCATCCCTTGCGGACGGGTTTACCATCCCCGTCCTTCCTTCTTCCGCGAGAAGTTCCTTCTCTAATTGCTCACAGGCAGGTCTTCTGGCTCCCGGTTCATCCTCACCTTCGCCTTCCCATGCCTTTTATAAGGCACAGTGGCTTTACTGAAGGTTTGTCCCCGGTTACAGCGGCGGGACCGCTCCCGATTTCCACGGGATTCCCTTTAATGCCCTTTAGGGCACCTGTAAACCTAAACTCGATTCTGATTAAATCACATGCAGACTTAAATGTCAACTGAGCGAATTGACTATTCCTTTTCTTTGCGGCTCAATGTGAAAATAATACTCTTCCCGAAAGGATGGATTAGCTGCCAAGAGTAGCCGCTGACCCGATCCAGATGATACAACTCTCACAGAACCTCATTTCGAATTCAATAAAATTCAGGAGTAAGAGCCGCCACGTGTCGGGACACACACTGACCGAAAAAAAACGAAATGGCTTTTTCAGTAAAGGATTACGAAATCCCCATAGCATAATTTCTAGTCGTACACTGCATTTTGCAAAGAATAGACTCACAACAGATTTCAGGGCAAATCTTAGCATCAGAAGCAGAGTAAGTACCCTGCGAAGTTGAAGGGACTCCGAACCCCGACCCGGCCATCAAAAGCATCTTTTCTCGGTGAAAACCTTGCGTCTTGAACTGAACGCGCCCGCTTAAAGTTGCCCCCTGCCTATATCACTATAGATGGATATAAAAAGGGCCCTTATTGCCTTGATCCTCATTCTTTCATCCGCCGCCCCGGCCTACGCCTTCTGCTTCGAGGCCGCGGGGGCGAAGTACGGCGTATCTCCCCGGCTCCTTTGGTCGATCGCAAAGGTCGAGTCTGATTTCACCCCCCAGGCGGTCAACTGGAACCAAAACGGCACATACGATTACGGTCTCATGCAGATCAACTCAGCCTGGGCCCCGACGCTTGGCATGGGCGTCTGGCGGTCTCTTGGGAATCCCTGCACTAATGTCAAAGCAGGCGCCTGGATACTGGCCCGGTGCGTCCGGAGGTACGGCTATACATGGGAGGCTGTGGGCTGCTACAACGCCTCGGACAACGAAAAAAGAGCGCGGTACGCAAGGAGGGTCTATGCGGTTTTTAAAAGATATTTCAGGCGGCGCTGACCTCCGGGCCGTCGCCGATAAGTACGAGCTTCCCTGCGACGAGGCGAAAGCGGCCATCGAGAGGTCCATATCCGGCACTCTGTCGGGCATCTTCCGCCTGGATGTGGAGTGCATGCTGACCAGAGAGGGATGCGAAATCTACGTCTTCAGGGAAAACAGGGTTGAACTGCTCCCCATGGAGCGCCTTAAAAAGAACGTCCTTCGGGCGATCAAATACGATATCGTCTCCGCCCTTCAAAGGGAGGCCACGGTCCGGGGCTACGGAAAACTCCGCTACCTCACAGGCGGGATCATCGGCGGGCATGTCGCCGCGGTATTCGAGGAGCGCATATTCGTCGAGCTGGACGGCAGCGCCGGTTGGCTTGTGGTCGGGGTATGCGAAAAAGAGCATCAGACGCCCAAGGAAAGGGGCCTTTACCGGACCGGGGACTATCTTAACTTCTACGTATCGAGTGTAACGCCATCATCAAACGGCCGCGTCCCGGTCTTGAAAGTCTCCTTGAGCAGGACATCGCGGAGCCTCACGGAGGGTCTTTTCCAGAGGGAGCTTTCGGACAGGCTCCTGGCCATAAGGGTCAGGTGCGTGAAAAGGGCCGCAGGGGTTTTCAGCCTGG
>JAKAJM010000091.1 GCA_021813765.1 Nitrospirota bacterium | reverse complement strand
TGACGGCTTTGCCGTCCCGGTGATACTCTTTCCCACGGTGGTGTCTCCTTTTCTTAAGTTGTTGGTCGCAACTTTGAAAGGATACACCGCCTTTAACTTATTTACACACCTTTAAAGAATACCCCGAAATGCAGTACGAAAGTCTATTAGGTCCAAGGGAGCATTTTGCGCTATTTTGGCAATGACTTTGACATAAATAACAGCTAGAGCAGTCCCATCAAATGGAATTTCTATTTGTATCGTTATATCCTTCAGGTCGCCAAGGCTCTTTTCTAATTTCTTACCGTTTTCTACCAGCCGGATTCTACGTTCGTTAATTTCTGTCAGCGGTAGATCAGCAAAGATATAAAGTGAGGCATCGACTGCGGTCTTAAGACTTGTGTCGTCTATCTCTACATCAGCATGCACGTCCGTCAAATTATTCTGCTGAGATAATTGAGTTACTGAGCTAGGGGATCCATCAAATGAAATGCTTCTGCGCTTTGCAATTGCCCGCACGTGTTTAAAAGCGTCGCTCAACCGGGCAGCGACAGCACGGACTCTTTGCACGGCTGGAAGAAGTAGATCGAGCGGCACATCTGCAATATCTAGCGGTTTTGTAAATTCCAACCTCTTTTCGAACTCTTCCAAAACACCATTAGTTATGGCACCGTATTCAAACTTCCCTGCGGACAGTGCCTTATTAAATGCAGCCAGACACGCCTTAGCTTCAGAAGCTTTGGCCTTGAGGTCATGGATATCATTGGAGATTGCTTCGGGCGTTAGAACCTCTATGTGCTTATTGGCAACCGAAAGCATTTCGTCAGTATCCACATCAGAGAGATTAAGGATCACTAGTCCGGCTTTCCTGAGTAACTCTCTTGCGCTGTTAACTTGTGTGCAGATGTGGTTCACGATCTTACTGCTATCCGTGCCCCGGGGATCGTCATCGTTAAAGAAGGCAGGCAACAAGGAAGAGATAAGATTTTCAGGTGCCTCCGGTATTGCCGACAGAGCTTTATCAAGGCCGTTCAGTTTTGTTACCGAAATGCCGCCGGACTCGTCGGAGAACTTCAGATATTGATCCAGATGATCAGATAAATTGTAAGCGATAGTAAGAGCTTCGGAAATAATTTTCCCTATTACCTTATCATCTCCGGGCGTCAGGGGCTTTGGTGAAAATCCCCACCACGGATGCGAGCAACTGAAGCTGCCAATAATTTCATAAAGCTGCCCCAAGGCGGTCAGCGAGGAGCGGAATTTTTCTATTTTGTCGAAGGACCACATCTTCGCTTCCGGAAGAAATATCGTATGAGCTGCATCAGACAGATTTCCAACAGCTTGCCTACACCGCTCAGTTCGCCAAAAGATTTCGCTCACAGAGAGGCCCAGCTCATTCCCGATACAGCTGCGCATCAGCTCCGCATATCGGTTAAGAGCATCTTTTTGGTTGGAAAGCACGGCCAGTTTAGACTGTAAGTGCTGCTGAGGTTGAAAAACGCAGTCGAGGCGCTCTTGGAGATCGGTTAAAAGTTTTTTCTTTTTCGTTTTATGGCTGTGTAGCTCAAGGCAGAAGGTGCCGAGATTAGCCTTATTCAGTCGATGGTGAACAACCTGAAGTGCGGCTAGTTTTTCCGATACGAACAAGACCTTTTTGCCCTCCGACAGCGCTGAGGCGATAATGTTCGTAATTGTCTGAGATTTGCCGGTGCCAGGAGGACCGTTGATGACCATGTTCTTGCCAGACAGCACGTCAATAATGGCGCTATGCTGGGATGAATCGGCGTCGTAAATCAGAGGGAGGTCTGCCTGAGGATGAGTATCCGTTACATAATCCTCTGCAAACAAACACTCAGTGCCCGATGAACAACCGGAGAATAGTTCATTCAGAATCTTATGATTGAGAAGTCTTGGCCACCTCGCAGGATCAAGATCGGCCCATATAGCCAATTTCCCGAAAGATAGGAAACCTATGGACAACTGGTATCTTAACCTCCACCGGTTCTTATTGCTGATTGCCTTCTCGATCTTCTTGAAATACATAACCGGATTGTCTTCATCACTGTATGAGGGGAGATGAAAAGACAAATCTTTACTCAGTTTTTCGATCAGAGTATAGTTTTCCCGGATGTCTTCCCCGTTATATCCGGCCGAGTACTGATAGTTCCTCGTCTCTTCGTCGATCCCGTCTCTTTCAACGACCACCGGGACGGCCAGCAGAGGGGCGAGCAAGGGCTTTTCTGAATCCTCCCGCTCATAGTACTCCAGAAAGCCGAATATGAGGTACAGCATATTCGACCCCGTTTCCTCGATAACCATCCGCGCTTCGCTCGAAATGCGCCGACAAATTCGGTCCAAATCGTTAGAGTAAAAGAGAGCTTGGAGCTTTGGCGTATGCTTATTGGCCGTCGGAGCGCAGCATTCTGGGCCAAAATCGAAAGAAGTGTCTATTCCGAGGATAGCCGCATGCTGCTTAACATCTGGTCGCTGCCGATCATAGCTGTTAGCCGGAGGATCTGGCACGTGCTTTATTATGATGTTTTTATTTCCATCAATGAGTCGGCTAAAAATAAGATTGAGGTTGGGATGATCAACAAATTGGATACTTCTACCCTTAGGGAACTTGTAATTCAGCAGTCGATTGCGAGTCGAGAGATCCAGGAGGCGATTCCGAAGTCTCTGTAGCGCTTCTTCTAGGGTTATTTTACCGCTAAAAAGTTCTTCTACACCCTCTGAGGCATTCTCCTCTTTGTATCCTGTGTCATCTGGCATGACTATAGAAAGTGTAGAAAATAGGGACAGTTTTCTAGTAAGCTTTCCCTCACCCTAGCCTTTCCCGCAGAGGCGAGGGGACAAAGCCAATTATCTTTTATGCCTGACCCCATAATCAATATTTCCACTTGTAACCAGCCGAATTATAACAGATTTGGAAAACACAGAGTATAGGGCATACTCTGGTATCCGTGAAATAAGCTCGTAAGGCAAAACTTGAAGGGGCATGCCGCAGCGAGCCGAAGCTGCCGTGAGCAGCAGTTTCCAGTTGAAACCCGCGCCCCTGTTTGATCATGGATAAGCGCCCGGAGCAGAGGACTATTTCCGCTTGCAAAAAGCTGCGGGCATCCAGATAGGCAGTTCTACTCAAAAAGAGGTCCGCATACCCAAAGTCACTGCCCGCTTTTCATTCGTATCGGGATAAAACCGCGCGGCTTTCTCCGGCTGACTTGCAAAAAAACTCAGTTCTTGCCCACACATGACGCTGAAATAATCTTTTATTTCTTATCTGCCTAAAAAAACAACCAGAGCGGCAAACACGATCACCTTTGCAGCCGAAAGAAGGCCTATCTGTTTGAGTTTTTTGTTTTCAGCGGGCTGCCTGACGGCAGAAAAAACGTCCTCCGCCAGTGGCAGGAAGGCCAGCAGCACCGGGTGGCCCAGCGCCGCTGCCGCAAGGCCCGAAACCAGGAGCGCCCCTGAATAGATCCCCCCGGCCAGTCTGTATATTTTCTGCTTCCGGCCCTGGTACCTCACTCTGAAGCTGCTGGCGAAATAAAAGAGGGAAAAGAGCGGCCAAAGGTACAGGTACCTCGAAATGCCGCCCGCAAGCGATGCGCCGATCACGGCCACCAGGCCCATGACCGCCATGCCGCAGACCTCCGCAAATATGGGAGGGGAAGCGGTCCTTTTTCCTTCAAAATAGTAGTTAAGCGCAAGAAGGAGCGCTCCGCCCGCATAAAGCAGGCCCAAAGGCGGATAAAGCCATATGGAATAGGCCAGCCCGGCAGAAGCGGGAAGGGCCAGCGTGGCCAGCCCGGACTTAAAAAGCTGCCCCGCCCTCCTGGTCCTCAGCATGTTCACCACGGGAGTTTTTATAAGGAGCAGGACGGAGAGGGACACAAAGACTATCGCAGTGATCACCCTGGGGCCGCCAGCCGCCAGCACGCCCGATATGCAGGCCGCCAGGAACATTATCCATGAGCCCGGCTCTTTCGTATAGGAGAAGGCTTTTTTTGCTTTTGTTTTTTCCTTTTCCAGAGCCAATTTCTGCCCTCTTTCTCCTTGTTATTCTGCTTTTACTAAGAACATCGCTAATAAAGCCTCACGGTTGTCATTCCCGCAAGCGAAGCGCGCCGGGAATCCTTCCTGAAAGCCGCAGAAAGATTCCGGACAAGCCGGAATGACAGATAACGGCTGAATGAGGCTTTCCTAATGGTGGTCTTAGTAAGTATATCGCCCCCGGGCCCGATTGGGTGTATGATGAAAATCATGGCCGGACAAAAAAGGAGAGGTGAAAACCCCTGCCCCATTTCGGACTGATAGACGAAGATGCGCTTGGCCCTGTTGAAGGGCCTCTCATGAGGGCGAAGCTCCACATCAGGGGGGCAAGGCGCAGGTTTGAGCGCGGCCAGATAATGGACGGCATTCTGGCCCTGTACGACGCGCTGTGCTCCGCGATGGACTGGTATATCGCAGTGCCCGGACGGCGCGGCCGCCTCGTCATAAAGGAAGGTGACGACCTCCTGAACGATGAGAGCCTCTACAGGGTCCTTGTCCGTTCAGGTGTCCTGGACGGCTCATTCGATTACGGCCAGATGAGCGCGCTGGTCATGAAGGCGCTCGACAAGGACGCACAGCTTACCGATCTTGACTGGAAGGGACTAATGAAGAAAACCGAGGCCGTCTTTACGGGGCTTGGAGTAATGCCGTTCGATGAAAAAACGCTGCCCGAGGAAAGACCCGAACCCTTCCTGACAAAACAAGGAAAACAAAAAACCGATTAGACCACCCTGCAGCAAGCTACAGGGAATTGCGAGTTTAAAAAAAAGCCTCAGGCAGGAAACATCCTTGCCAGGATGGAATACAGCTCTTCGTACCTGCTGAAAGTGGCATCGGGGCTCAGGCCTCCGAACGGCCCGGACCCTTTTCCAAAAAGAACGCACCTGATGCCCGCATTTTTTGCCCCCATAAGGTCCCTCTCCGGGCTGTCGCCTATGTAGATGCACTCTTCCGGGACTGCCCCGAGTTCTTTCATGGCGGCCTCAAAGGGCCGGGGGTCGGGTTTTTTATGGCCGATGCGGCTTGAAAGTATCCTGCACTGAAAATACCGGTCGAGGTCCAGCATCAGGAGCTCCGGCTCCGCAAACGCCCATTGGGCGTCCGAGACCAGGGCGGTCAGAAAATTATCGGATACGGCCTCAAGAAAACCCCTTACGCCCGGGAAAAGCCCGAATCTCCTCATGGAGAGGCTTCTGAAAAGGACAGTGGCCGAAAGAGCCAGCCCCTGAGGACATTTTTTGCCCTCCTCCACATGCCTCTCAATTATGCCGTCAAATATCTCATGGACATCCACCTCCCTGTGCGCATCCGCCCGGAGCCGCAGGCTTACCTCCCCGAAATAGGCCGCTTTCAAGTCCTCCGGCCCGATCTTTACCTGGTAATAAGAGACATACCTGGAGAGGGCCGCGTATACGGAAGGGTCCTCTTCGTTTGTCTCTATGTCTATGAGAGTGCCGTAAAGGTCAAAGAGCACCGCGCCTTTTTTTCTCATCACTGCTCCTTTTTGCGTGTCTTCTTCCGGTCCCGTATAAATGTTATCAAAATGGGTCTTACTTTTACCGGCTTTCCGCTATAGAATTTTCTATAGATAAGGGGCCTTGAACAGGGGCCGCGCTGCCTGAAAGTTTTTTTCTTAATGCAGGCTGAAAAGGAGGGCTTCCGTTGGACGGACTAAAAAGACTTCCCATCCAGGCGCCTGAGCGCATATCGGGCATCGTCGCGCTTGCTTTTAACATGTGGTGGAGCTGGCATCCGGACGCCAGGATGCTTTTTAAGAGGCTAAGCCGCGGGGAGTGGAAGCTCTCCGGGCACAACCCGGTGAGGATGCTCAATGAAATAGACAAAAAGGCACTGGAGGAGGCGTCGAAGGACCCGGACTTCCTCGTCCATTACGACCGGGTAATGGAGAGGTTCCAGAAGGAGGTGCAAAACGGAGGGGACAAATGGTTTACCAGGAACATATGCGCTCCAGAGGCCCTGCCCATAGCCTTTTTTTCCGCGGAATACGGTCTTCACCGCTCGCTGCCTTTCTATGCGGGAGGGCTTGGCTTTCTGGCCGGTGATTTTCTGAAGGAAAGCAGCGACCTTGGGCTGCCGCTTACGGCGGTCGGCTTCATGTACCCGGAGGGCTATCTGCGGCAGAGGATATCCCTGAGCGGCTGGCAGGAAAACCTGGACGAGCCGCTGGACAGGGCCGGCACGGCCATCTCCAGGGTAATGGATGAAAAAGGCAGGCCGCTACTTGTAAAGGTCCCGGTGATAGCGCCGCCAATCTATGTTGAGGTCTGGAAGATAGAGGTTGGGACGGTCCCCCTCTATCTGATAGATACGGACATAGAGACAAACGACCCCTGGAACCGCAGGATTTCGGCCCACCTGTACACTGGCAATGTAGAGCAGCGGCTGCGGCAGGAGATAGTGCTTGGAATAGGGGGAAGCGCGGTGCTTGCGGCCATGGGCCTGAAGCACCCGGTGCTGCACCTGAACGAAGGCCATCCGGCATTTGCCATCATGGAGAGGATAAGGGAAGGGGTCTCCTCCGGCCTGCGTTTTGCCGACGCCCTTCAGGAGGTAAAGGAGACTACCGTCTTTTCCACTCACACCCCGGTTGCCGCAGGGACGGACGTCTTCCCCTTCGAACTGATGGAAAAATATTTCAGCCCTTACTGGCCCGCCCTCGGGCTGAACCGGGAAAGCTTCTTTGCCCTTGGCATCAACCCGGAGGACCCCAGGGCCGGCTTCAACATGACCGCCTTTGCCCTCAAGTGCTCCACGCACAGAAACGGGGTAAGCAAAAAACACGAAGAGGTCGCCAGAAAAATGTGGCATTCCCTGTGGCCGGACAAGACGGAGGAGGAAGTGCCCATCGAGTCGGTGACAAACGGCATCCACGTGCCCACCTGGATAGAGCCCAAGATGGAGCTGCTTTTCAACCGGCACCTTGGCGAGGACTGGATAACGCGGCAAGACCGGCCCGAGACCTGGGAGGCGGTTCGGGAAATACCCGATCTGGAGTTATGGAATACCCACTACTGGCTTAAGATGAAGCTCATAATGAGGATACTCGAAAGGGCCCGGGAAAGGTGGATCGAGGGAGGTCCGGATGCCCGCGTGGTGCTTGCGGAAGGCGTTTTTCTGGACCCCAACGCCCTCACCATAGGGTTTGCCCGCAGGTTCACAACATACAAGCGGGCCTATCTGATACTGAACGACATTGAAAGGCTGAAGCGCATCCTCAACAACAAGTGGATGCCTGTGCAGATAATATTTGCAGGCAAGGCGCATCCGGCCGATGACGCGGGAAAACAGATACTGCAGCAGGTCTTTAACGCCGCAAATGACCCTGGCTCCGGAGGCCGCATCGCCTTTATCGAGGAGTATGATGAGCAATTGGCCCAGTACATGGTCCACGGCGTGGACCTGTGGCTCAATACCCCGATGCCCCCTCTTGAGGCGTGCGGCACAAGCGGCATGAAGGCAGCCCTGAACGGAGTGCCAAACCTGAGCATCCTGGACGGCTGGTGGCTTGAAGGCTACAACGGGAAAAACGGCTGGGCCTTCGGCCAAAAAGAGGGAGAAGGCAAAAGCGGACAGCAAAGGGACCTCGAGGACGCCGCCCAGTTGTATGACCTGCTTGAAAACAGCATTATCCCTCTTTTCTACCGGATAAACGGGGAGGGGATATCAAAGGGCTGGGTGCAGATGATGAAGGAGGCAATGATCAGCGCGGGCCCCCGCTTCTCCGCAAGAAGAATGGTGAAAGAGTATGCAAACAGGTTCTACGAAAAATGCCTGCTCGCCATAGCAGGCTGAAAACTCTTTTTTAATTTCAACCCGTCCTCCGGCGCTGCCCCGATCCTTACCCTGCCTTTACTAAGACGATCATTAGGAAAGCCTCATTCAGCCGTTATCTGTCATTCCGGCTTGTCCGGAATCTTTCTCCGCTCTCAGGAAGGATTCCCGGCGCGCTTCGCTTGCGGGAATGACAACCGTGAGGCTTTATTAGCGATGTTCTTAGTAATTCCCTTCAGCCTGCTGTTGGGTGATTCATTAAATCCCCGGCACCGGTTATGACAAAATTGTATGATAGTGACAAAATTGTATGAATTTTTTAATATTTCATGCTGAGGAAAATTTTGGGATGCATTTTTTCTGTAAATCCACAAGGGGGTAATTGGTATGAAGATGGTTACCGCTATTGTCAAGCATACCCGGTTCGAGGTCGTCCGCAAGGCGCTTACGGAGGCCGGGGTGCTTGGGATGACGACAACCGAAGTGCGCGGGTTCGGCAGGCAAAAGGGCTTTAAGGAGGTGTACAGGGGGGTTGAATACGAAGTAAGGTTCCTCCCCAAGGTGAAGATCGAGGTGGCGGTTCCGGACGAAAAGCTGCAGGACGTGGTAAAGGCGATCGAGGAGTCGGCAAGGACCGGAGAGGTGGGCGACGGGAAGATATTCATCACCGACATAGTGGAGTGCATAAGGATAAGGACCGGGGAAAGGGGAGAGGGGGCTTTATAAAATGATAAATACGGGTGACACCGCCTGGATGCTTGTGTCCACGGCGCTTGTTATGCTGATGACGCCGGGCCT
>JAKAJM010000019.1 GCA_021813765.1 Nitrospirota bacterium | reverse complement strand
TTTTGGGAGTCTTTCGGAAGAATTAGCGGCCACATACGGCGCGTACGGCGCTAGGTTCGGCAATGACAGGGAGGACGTTTTTGTTTTTCACCCGGACCATGTCGCAAGCCTGTTTAACTTCATGTCTTTCCTTATAGAAAGAGAACAATATTACAGAGCACGCGACGCTTCTGACCTTTTCAATGACGTTGTTTACAGAGAAAAGAGTTTCTTTGAACGCTTTATACGAAGCTGGGTCAACGATTACCTGAACGAAATACACGAAAAGGCGTCCTCGGATTTTTACAGACTGGTCGCCGCTTTCACCCGGAATTTCATTTCGAACGAATGCCGTTTTTAACGGACAGTCATTTACCTTCTAAGTCCTTAATATTGAAGGATATTTCTTGATTTTGGTCTTTTTTTTCACCTTTTTTGTCTATGATCGCTCTTGAGCAGAACCTATCTCAAAATTGATTTTGAAGCGAAAGAGAGCGGAAATCGTGGCAGACAAGAAAGAAAGGGAAATCCCCCGGAGGTGCAGCAGCGCTGCATTGAGGACCGGTTTTTCCTTGATGACGCCGTATGCCGCGATTTTATGCCCTGCAGGCATCGAATGTCTGGAATTTCAGATTTATCAAGGTGCGCTCGCTGGCCGCTCGCTGCTCATTTCAGTATCTTGCAGCCGGAAGCGGTTTTGAGATATGTTCCAGTCATTCTTAAAAAATTTCTTTTAAATGGTCGGGGATGGAAGACGCCGGATATGGTGTTATGTTAACATTTTTTAAGCAGGTATGGCGGAATTGGCATACGCGCCAGACTTAGGATCTGGTGGGGAAACCCGTCCGAGTTCGAGTCTCGGTACCTGCACCATAATTTGCAACTGGATGCATATTAGAGAATTAAGCCGCCTAAAGGCGCTGAATGACGTAAATACGGCTCTCCATGGGATCTAATAAATACCAGCAGCGTGCGCGCCAACTTTCTATACCCTGTAATATTTGAAATCCCCTCTCTGGCATCACCTTTAAAAACAAGGACTTGGCAAGACGGCAATCCTCCGAATTGAGCCCTTTGGCAATCAGAATGAGCGGATTGTGACCTGCATTCGAAAAGGTCAATTCACCAGCCGTATAGTCGACTTTGGCGCAAAAACAGGTAACGAACATCATCGATCTATTATTTGCGTCGATCTCTCTGTTGACTTTGTCAAATATATCGGCAGGGCTGAGATTATTCGCGGCCGAGCTTTTCAGAAGCGTTTTGGTTACCGCCATAAGCAGTGCCGCCGGAACGCCTTTATCGGAGACGTCCCCGGCGCTAAAGAAAAGATGATCGCCCAGGACAAAAAAATCATAAAAATCCCCTCCCACTTCCTTGGCAGGGTTCATGGTCCCGAAGAGGTTGAATTCAGGACGTGACGGCACGACTGTAAAGACATGGGGTATCATGCTCATCTGTATGTCAGTTGCGATCCTCAGCTCACTCTCTATTCTTTCTTTTGCCTGGAGATATTCGTCCCTTTTTTTTGGTCCTGCGCTCCTCGAAAAGTGTACAGAAAGATCACTACCCCGCCGGCATTGGATAACGTCATTGGCATGGCAATGCTCTGAACCAGTACCACAGCCTTCTCAGCCGGCCTGCAAAAAACAAGGATCTGCATATAATGATAAATCAGGATAATGACTGATAATATGCCTGCGGCCAGCTTGTTCAATTAGCCATAGCCTTATAGTTGCGTAAATTTATCATGCGAAAGTCTTCAAAAAAAATGTTGCAAGCCTTCAGTTTGCAGGCTGATTTCCAGCACCGGCAGGAATTCACTGTCAGTGAACTCCTGCCGGCCGTCATTCCCGCCACGACGGGAATCGTTCTTCGCCTTTTACGGCAAGAAAGATTCCGCCCTTTTTTTTCAACCCGAATAAATCCGGCCGGAATGACGCTTCAAAAGAATGAAGCGTTAGGGTAAACAGAAAGCTCCATAAACAGGCCGTCAGGGCCGGAACCCGGAAAAGCGGAAAAAACCGCAAGCCGGTTTTTATGTGATGCGGGGCACACGGGCCCGGCGAGAAAGGGATTACAATCTGTCTGGTTTTTCTTTTCTTTAAATTCTTCAGGGGGGAAGAGACATGAGGAAAAGTCCGCTGGCTGTTATCACCGAGTTGCCTGCCGCAAGAAAGCTTTATTTCATTTTGGTTTTGGCATTTTTGCTTTCGGGAATTTTTTTAATGACGGCGTCAACCGCAAACGCACTGGAGAGCCTCCGGGCGGGCATGAAGGGGCCGGATTTCTCGCTTAGGGACCTGAACGGTCAGACCACGGAATTTAACGGCATAAAAGGGAAGAAGCTTACGGTACTGCTTTTCTGGTCCACATGGAGCGCGTACTCGGGAAAGGCCCTTAAACAGATGGAGCGGCTGTATGAAAAATACAGGCGCAAGGGGTTGTCCGTTCTGGCCATTGATGTGGACGCCCAGGAGATAACGGGCAAGACCATCTCTCAAATAAAATCGGAAATAAGCAGGCTGAAGCTGGACCTTCCCGTTTCCATAGATTACGGGCTTGTCGCGTTCCACGATTACGGTGTAATCGCGGTGCCCTCAACCGTGATCCTTGACAACAACAGGGTCATAAAATATGAGCTTGCGGGTTTTCCCCTGGTCGGCTCGGCCGATATGGCGGATTACATAAGGTCCCGGTTCAAATCTTCCAAAACTGCTCACGTGGCAGAGGCAGTGGGTGATCTGCCCGTCCCGTTCGACCCGGAGCCCTGAAGACTGTCCTTGACAGCCCCAACCTTTTTTTGCCGGGCTGTTTCCAAATTCACATAAATAAAGTAAAATCTCGTGCATGGGCCGGGTGTCCATAAATGTTTTTGGGGTCGTGCAGGGTGTGGGTTTCAGGCCCTATGTCTTCAGGCTGGCCATGGAGATGGGACTGAAGGGCTTTGTGCGGAACACCGGCAGCGGCGTCCTTATAGAAGTAGAAGGGGAAAATGAAAATACCAGGGGGTTCGTGGAGCGGCTTAAGGCCGAAGCCCCTCCCCTGGCCCGTATAACAGCGCTCGACGCAAGGGAATTGCCAGGGGGCGCTGCATATGCCGGATTCAGGATAATCGAAAGCGAGACCGAAGGCAGGGCAGGGGCCGCTTCAAGCGCGGACGTCAGCGCGGACTTCTCCGTCTGCCAGGATTGCCTGGACGAGATGTCCGACCCCGCTGACAGGCGGTATCTCTACCCGTTCATCAACTGCACCAACTGCGGACCGCGCTACAGCATCATAAGAGAGGTCCCTTACGACCGGGAAAACACAACGATGTCCGCATTCGGGATGTGCCCGGAGTGCAGACGCGAATACACTGACCCTGGCAACAGGCGGTTCCATGCGGAGCCTGTTGCCTGCCCCGCCTGCGGGCCGTCCGTTTTCACAGGGCCCGGCAGCCCACTGAACGCCATCACCCTTGCGATAAGGGAGCTTAGGGCCGGAGGCATCGTTGCCATCAAAGGGCTGGGAGGCTTCCACCTGGCCTGCGACGCAGAAAATGAAAAGGCGGTCTGCGAGCTCAGACGCGGGAAAAAAAGGGGCAACAAACCTTTTGCCCTCATGGCTGGCTCGGCCGCTGAAATAAGGCGGTTTTGCCATGTGTCCGCGGAAGAGGAGCAAAAACTCCTGTCCCCTGAAAGGCCTGTTGTTCTGCTCAGGAAGAAAAAAAATTGTACGCTGCCCTCTGCCATAGCGCCTGGAAACGCTTTTCTTGGTTTCATGCTTCCTTATACCCCTCTTCACTGGCTTATATTCAACTATCCTGGCGGCGCGGGTTTTTTTAGCGCCCTTGTGATGACCAGCGGCAACCTCTCCGAGGAGCCCATAGCGGCCTCAAACGAAGATGCCCTTGAAAGGCTTTCCGGCATCGCCGGGCATTTCGTCCTGCATGACCGCGGCATACATACCAGGGTGGACGATTCCGTGGTCTATGAGGTCACTCCGGAAAGCGCCACCCCTTTTTTTGCCTTCGCCAGGCGGGCCAGGGGATATGTGCCGGGCCCGGTTAGATTGGGCAAGGCATCCCGCGAGCGCGGCAATGCCTCAAGTGGTCCCCAGGTGATGGGGGCAGGCGGAGACCTGAAAAATACCTTCACCCTCGCAAAA
Source organism: Nitrospirota bacterium (assembly GCA_021813765.1). Classification (GTDB taxonomy): domain Bacteria; phylum Nitrospirota; class Thermodesulfovibrionia; order Thermodesulfovibrionales; family JdFR-88; genus JAKAEG01. Next base: position 33,669 of record JAKAJM010000019.1, on the reverse strand, counting down.
GATGACAAGGCGGTAATGAGTCAGCACATAGGAGACATGGAAAACCCGCAGGCACAGAAATTCTACCTGGAGACCCTGGAAAAACTTATGCGTCTTTTCAGGATAAAGCCCGAGGCGGCGGGCTATGACATGCACCCGGGCTATCACTCTTCAAATCTGATAACGGGCGGCGGGGGGCCGGACATACCGGTAAAATTTCCGGTTCAACACCACCATGCCCACATCGCCTCCGTTATGGCCGAGGCCGGCCATACGGGGAAGGTCATCGGGGTGGCCCTGGACGGCACGGGCTACGGGACGGACGGGACCATGTGGGGCGGTGAATTCCTCATAGCCGATGCGCTGGGGTTTGAGCGGGCCGCTTATTTCAGGCCTTTCCCGCTGCCTGGGGCAGAGGCGGCAGTAAGGGCGCCATGGCGGGTTGCCATAGGGCTGCTGGCGCAGGCATTCCCTGAAGAGACAGTTTACTCCCTGGCCCAAAAGTCTGGTATTGCCGGAAGGCGCGCGGCGCATGAGGTGGAAAACGTCCTTAAGATATCAAAAAAACGGGAGATCTCGCCTCTTTCTTCCGGCGCGGGGAGGCTCTTTGAGGCCTTTTCCTCCGTTTTGGGCCTGGTGGATGAAAACACCTTTGAGGCCGAGGCTGCCATCGCGCTTGAAAGCATGGCATGGGGAAGCGGCATGAAAGAGGAGTATCCGTATGATATGTGGGAGAACGGGCGGCAACTGGACTTTTTGCCGGCCTTTGTGCGCGGCACCGAAGAAAAGGCATGCGGGGTGCAGCCGGAGGCCATAGCGGCCAGGTTCCACAACACGGTCGCAAGAGCTGTTTCGGAGACTGCGCTAAAGCTTTCAGCCGAAACCGGGATAAGGACCATAGCGCTCAGCGGAGGTGTTTTTCAGAACCGTTTTCTGCTTGAGGGGGTAATGGGGAGGCTGTCTTCGGCCAAAGGAGTCCGGGTGTATACCAACAGGCTTGTCCCGCCCGGAGACGGCGGCATCAGTCTGGGGCAGGCGTTCATAGCGAGAGAGAGGGTGATGCAATGAACAGGGACCATCGCGGGGAAATGGAAAGGCGGGTGGACGGGATAAACCGTCTTTTAAGAAAGACAGGCCGCCCGGTGAAGCTGATGGAGGTCTGCGGCACGCATACGGTGGCCATATTCCGTCACGGGATAAGAGGGCTTTTCCCGGAGATAAGCTTTCTTTCCGGGCCCGGCTGCCCGGTTTGCGTAACCGCCAAAAGCGATATCGACAGCTCGATATTGATCTCCAGGGAGCCTGACGTAACGCTGATGACCTTTGGGGACATGATGAGGGTGCCAGGCTCGCTTGGGTCCCTTGACAGGGCGCGCGCTGAGGGGGCCGATGTGAAGGTGGTCTATTCCCCGCTGGACGCCGTGGCGGAGGCGGGCAGGCGCAGGGACCGGAGGGTCGTTTTTTTTGCCACCGGATTCGAGACCACCATTCCGCTGGTGGCCGCGGCCCTTGAGATGGCGCGCAGCTCCTGCCTGGACAACTTTTTCATATACTCCGTGCACAAGCTGGTGCCGCCTGCGCTGAGGGCCCTGCTTGCTGACGGCAGGGCGGGGCTGGACGGCTTCATATTGCCGGGGCACGTAAGCGCGATAATCGGAGCGCGTCCATACGGGTTTCTGGCGGAGGAGTTCCACATTCCCGCGGTCGTGACCGGGTTTGAGGCTGAGGAGATAATGGAAGGCACCCTGATGCTCCTTGAGCAGATAGCCTCGGGGAGCGCGCGGGTGGAGGTGGCATATAAAAAGGTGGTAAAAGATTTTGGGAACCAAAAGGCCCTTTCTCTCATAGACAGGTATTTCGAGCCTTTTGACGCCCAGTGGAGGGGCATCGGGACGATACCGGGAAGCGGGCTGAAGCTGAAAGGGGAGTGGTCGGGGATGGACGCTGAACGAGCATTCAATATGAGTCTGCAGCCCGATGACTGTCCTGATGACAAGGGATGCTCCTGCGGTGACATCCTGCGGGGGCTCAAGCTTCCGGTGGAATGCCGACTTTTTGGCTCCGCGTGCACGCCGGACCATCCGGTAGGGGCTTGCATGGTGAGCACGGAGGGGAGCTGTGCCGCCTATTACAAGTACGGCATACAGGCAAAGGGGCGCGCAGATGGGAAATAGGGAGACGGGAAAAGAAGAAAAAGAAAAAATACTCCTTGGCCACGGCAGCGGCGGGCGGCTTATGAGAAGGCTTTTGAACGAGGCCATTATTTCGGAATTCGGCATGGAGGAGCCCCTTCTTGATGCGGCCGTCCTGGATATGAACGGGAGATGGGCGGATGCCGGGGCGCCTTTTCCTTTTGCCCGTCTTGCCTTCACCACGGACAGCTATGTCGTTTCTCCTGTTTTTTTCGAGGGTGGAGACATCGGGGACCTGGCCATAAACGGCACCGTCAACGACCTTGCGGTCTCTGGGGCGCAGCCGCTTGCCATCTCCGCCGGGTTCATTATAGAGGAGGGGTTTCCGGTAGCGGACCTGAAAAAGATCGTCTGCTCCATGTCCCGCGCCGCCAAAAGGGCCGGAGTGCGGGTAGTCACCGGGGACACCAAGGTGGTGGAGAGGGGCAAGGGTGACGGAATCTTCATAAACACCTCCGGGATCGGCGTTATAGACCAGGTGGCAAAAAACCTATCTCCCCGCAGCATCAGGCCCGGAGATGCGGTCATCGTAAGCGGGGACATGGGCAGGCACGGCATCTCCGTAATGGCCAGGAGAAACGGGATAGACTTCGACCCGCCGCTTGAAAGCGATACCAGGCCGCTAAACGGACTTGTAAAACGGATGCTTCTCTGCGGCGAGGCGGTCAGGGTGATGAGGGACCCCACAAGGGGAGGGCTTGCCACGGTGCTGAAGGAGTTCGCGGTGGACTGCGGCCTTTCGATGGTGATCAGGGAGGAAGACGTGCCGGTCATGCCTTCCGTGAGGGGTGCATGCGGCCTTTTGGGACTGGACTACCTTTACGCGGCCTGCGAGGGAGCCCTGGTGGCCATAGTGGCCGCGGAGCTGGCGGCGGATGTGCTTGAGGCCATGAGGCCCGATGAGGCCGGCCGGGCCGCTGCCATTATCGGCAAGGTGGTCCCTTCGGGCCGGTATCCGGCGGGTTCAGTTATACTTGAAACCCTTGCGGGCGGCGAAAGAATGCTTGACATGCTTGCGGGCGAACAACTCCCCAGGATCTGCTGAGATCGAGGTCCGTTCATCTGCCCTGGCGCGTGAGTTTTTTTAGTTGTCCGCCCATCCACCGGGCATAATGCCGCCAAATAATTTGGCGGCGGCCTCTACGCGCGAGCCCGGCCCTTCTCCTGCACTTTTGCGGCAAGCCAGTCCGTCCATCCGGACAGCCCGTCGCCTTTTTTTGCGGAGATCTCGAATATCCTTAGCGCCGGGTTCAGTGAAAGGGAATCCTTCCTTATCTTTTCCACGTCCACCTCCAGGTGCGGCGCAAGGTCCATTTTGTTTATCAGAAGCGCCTTTGACTCCTGGAACATAAGCGGGTATTTAAGCGGCTTGTCCTCACCTTCGGTTATCGAAAGGAGCATCGCCTTGGCGTCCTCGCCCACGTCGAATTCCGCGGGGCACACCAGGTTGCCCACATTTTCGATTATCAGCAGGTCCAGGCCGGAAACGGGCAGCGAGGGCAGGGTCTCCCGTATCATGTTTGCGTCCAGGTGGCAGGCGCCCCCGGTGTTTATCTGCACAACGGGCACTCCAAGCGCGCCTATCCTTTCGGCATCGCTTGTCCCCTGGATGTCGCCTTCAATAACGCCTATCCTTATGCTTCCGCCAAGCGCGCGAACGGTGTTTTCAATGACGGTGGTCTTGCCCGCCCCGGGGGAAGACATGAGGTTGATGACGAAAAGGCTGTTTTGGGCAAACAGCCTGCGGTTTTCAGCGGCCAGCCGGTCGTTTGCTTCGAGGATCTTCGATACCACGTTTATCTTTGCCATGGCCTCCCTCATTCCCCCGGGAAAAAATCCCATGCAGGATTTTTTTGTTTCAGCTTCATTTATTTTTGGCCCCGCCAAAAATAAAGTATAGCAGATTTGTAATTTGCGGAGGCCATGCTTTACAACGGATGCATTTATAGGTAAAACTAGATGCATGCCGGAGATAAAACTCATCCTGAAGACCCCATCCGGTGCGCAGGGCAGTGCGGGAGGGGCAGGCGGGGCGGCTTGTTGCTGCGCCCCCGCGCAGGCGGAATGGATCACCGGGACGGTTCCCACGCCCGCCGGCCCTGTCTGCCGGGTGTCCACAACCCTCACTCGCTCAGACTTATGGGGCAACTTCAAATGCCGCGTGAGCTCGTTCAGAGACAGCTACAGCGTCCCCCCCGGTCTTTATGCCGTGGGCGAGCCGGCAGAGTCCTCCGACATATTTGTGAGCGCCAATTACAAGTTCAGTTTCGATACCTTAAGGAGCAGGCTTTCCGGCCTTGATGCCTGGATACTGGTGCTGGACACAAAGGGCATAAACGTGTGGTGCGCCGCGGGCAAGGGCACCTTCGGGACAGCCGAGCTTATAGAGCGCATCAGGGCCACCGGTCTTGCCGGCGTGGCCGGCAGGGGCAGGCTGATTCTCCCCCAGCTTGGCGCGCCGGGGGTAAACGCGGGCGAGGTGAGGAAGAAAACGGGGCTCAGGGTCTGTTACGGGCCCGTCCGGGCGGCGGACATCCCCGCTTATATAAAGGCCGGGTGCAAGGCCACCAGGCAGATGAGGGAGGTCAGGTTCGGTCTTGTGGACAGGCTCGTCCTTTCTCCCATGGAGGTGCTGCCCGCGATGAAGCGTTACCCGCTTTTTGCGCTTGTTGTCCTGGGCGTCTTTGGCCTTGGCCCCAAGGGTATCATCTTCAGGGACGCCGTTTCGGGCGGCCTGCCGTTTCTGCTCCTGGGGCTTCTTTCCGTGTTTGCCGGGGCGTTTCTGGTGCCGGTGCTCCTGCCGTTCATACCGTTTAAGTCTTTTGCGTTGAAAGGATGGATAACGGGAGCTGTAGTCGTCCTTTTTGGCATCAAGGCCGGCCTGCTGGGCCGGATGGGCTCTGCGCCCGTCTGGGCGGCGTGCATCTTTTTCCCGATGGCAAGCTCGTACATCGCCCTTCAGTTCACTGGTTCGACCACATTTACATGCATCTCAGGCGTAAAAAAGGAGCTGAAGGTTGCTTTGCCGTTTTATATAGCCTCTGCGGCAGTGTCCGCGGCGCTTCTTCTGGTTTACAAGCTTTTTGAGTGGAGGGTAATTTAATTGAAATATATAACAGGCGGGGTCACCTTGAAGCTGGAGGCAGGCAAGTGCACGGGCTGCGGCATGTGCATGGAGGTCTGCCCGCACAACGTTTTTAGTCTTGAAAGCGGAGTCTCCGGGCTGGAGGGTAGACGGGCGGTGATTGCGGCAAGGGACAGGTGCATGGAATGCGGGGCCTGCGAAAAAAACTGCGCCTCAGGCGCGCTTAGCGTGAACAAGGGGGTGGGTTGCGCATCGGCCCTCATTAACAGCATGATAACGGGTGGAGAGCCCACGTGCGGGTGCGGCGGAAACAGCGGCTGCTGCTAGCGTTGTCCCAAGTTTCAGCATCGATCCATTGCCATTCCTGCAAGCCGCACCTGAAAAAATCCTTGTTTTTAAAGACGATTCCGGAATGACACACTTATGACAGTTATTTATGGGATACCACACTAGCTGGTCTTGTCAAAGGAGGAGCTTTTTATGTTCAGGAAAATACTGGTTGCCTTTGACGGGTCGCCCAAATCCTATGAGGCATTCGATCATGCGCTTGAGCTGGCATCCATGAGCCGTCAGGCCGCCATTCTGGCCCTGTCGGTGGTGCAGCCGCCCGAGTCGCTTTATTTCATCGAAATGGACGACGTGGTGGAACGGGTATCACGGGAATATGAAAGGCTTCTGGCGGAGCTGGCTGAGAAGGCAAGGGAAAAGGACGTGACAGTCGAAACGAGGGTTGCCATAGGACATCCTGCAAGCAGTATCGTGCAGACGGCACGTGAGGAGGGCTGCGACCTGATAGTCATTGGCCATAAGGGCAAATCGATGCTTGAGGGGCTACTGCTTGGCTCCGTTTCGCGCAGAGTGGCGTCCGAGTCGCATTGCTCCGTTACGATTGTGAAGTAAGACCGGACCAGACCCGGTTAGATTAGATTAAAAACCTTTCAGATGGAGCACGAACACCACCGCGGAGGCGAAAAGGCAGTATATCCCGAAAAGATGCCAGCGCCCGCCGGAAAGCCATTTTGAAAGCCAGCGCAGGGCAAGCACACCCGCGACGAAGCTCATCACCATGCCAAGGAGGCTGGGGTAGAAGGCCCCCGCCATGCCGGAGAGGCCGGTCAGTGGGATCTTTTGGTCCTTGAACATCCTCCATACCTCTCTTGCGATAACGGGAGGGGTCAGCACGACGGCCAGGGCAAAGCTGAACTCCTCGGCGCGCGTCTTGGCCATGCCCATGAGCATGCCAGCCGATATGGTAGCCCCGGAGCGCGAAAATCCCCTGAAAGGCAGGCAGATGCCCTGGATCAACCCTATAAAGGAGGACCCTTTAAGGTCCGTGGCATCGCTTCCGCTTTCTTTTTCCTGAGGGGCCGGGAGATTGCGCGTTTTCCACTGTGAGTAGATGATCATGAGGCCTACAGCGGCCAGCGAGACCGATATGATGTCCAGGTTGCCAAAGATCATTTCTATCTGGGCATGGGGCACATTCCGCAGATATATCTTTTCAATTATCGCTTTAAGCGCAAGCCCCACCACGCCGGTAAAGAAAGTGGCTGCCACAATGAGTTTGAGCGAGTTCAGGAAGACCTTCCTCGACGCGAAAAATCCCGCCTTCCACGAGTCCCAGAAGTAATATATGACTGCAAACATGGTGCCGGTGTGGAGCATTACAAGAAGAAGGGTCATTTGTGGACTCGTGGGGTTGAGCCCCATAAGTTTCTCGGCCACAATAACGTGGGCGGAACTTGAGACGGGCAGCAGCTCGGCCGCCCCCTGGACAGCAGCGAGGACCAGTATCTTTAGAAGAAACATCTTAATCCATACGTCCTTTCGTTCAGATCACCGGGATATTTCCTGAAGATAACATCTTTGGCGGCGTATTATCAAACGGACCTCTTTAAAAACACGCGGGGAAAAGCCTGACGCTGCGTGAATAATATGGTAAAAGTATATACAGGGTACTGCAAACAACATTTAACCCTGGCGTAACACTGATGTAATATAGCCAGTTTAATATAATTTCAATCTCAATTCCACAAGGAGGTTTCAAATAGATGAAGCGTTTACTTGCGTTGTTTCTGGTTTTAAGTGCTGTTTTTGCGTTCGGGCTGGCGCAGGCGGCGCAGACCCTGAACGGGGCCGGCTCAACCCTGGCCTTTCCGATTTATTCGGCATGGGCATACGATTATGCCAGGATTACCGGCATACAGTTCAACTACGGCTCCATCGGCTCGGGCGGCGGCATCCAGCAGATAACAAACAAGACCGTCGATTTTGGCGCTTCCGACTCTCCGCTTAAGCCCGAGGTGCTCAGGCAGAAGGGTTTTTTGCAGTTCCCGACTGTTACCGCGGGTGTCGTGCCCGTAGTGAACATCCCCGGCGTCAGGCCCGGCCAGATGAGGCTGGACGGCCCCACGCTTGAAAAGATCTACATGAGCGAGATCAAGTACTGGGACGACCCCAGGATAAAGGCCCTTAACCCAGGGCTGAGGCTGCCTCACCACGTGATAACGACAATACACAGGTCCGAGGCCTCCGGCACGACCGCTATCTTCACCCATTACCTGTCGGCAATATCCCCTGAGTGGAAGGCCAGGGTCGGGCAGGGTATAGCCGTGAGGTGGCCGGCCGGCATAGGGGCCAAGGGCAGCGAAGGCGTCACCAATTATGCAAAAAGGCTCCAATATTCCATAGGTTATGTGGAGTTCGCGTACATCCTGCAGGAACACATGCCTTACGTGCTTATGAAAAACAGGGCGGGCTATTATGTCGCTCCCACCGTCCAGAGCTTCAGGGACGCAGCCGGGAAGGCCGCGTTCAGCCCCAAAAAAGGGTTTTACCTCTGGCTCGTGAACGCTCCCGGAAAGACCTCCTGGCCGATCGCCGGGGCCACCTTCATCCTTCTTAACAAGGCGCTGCCCAAGCCCATCAACGACAAGGTCGTTAAGTTCTTCAACTGGGGATTTACGCACGGCGATGCCGCGGCCTTAAGGCTCACCTACATCCCGCTGCCCGCCTCTCTTAAAAACAAGATAAGGGCCTACTGGAAGGAAAACGGCTTGAGCTATCAATAAATAAAAAAGGAAAAATAAATTTTTTTCCTTCTCAGTCCTTACGCAGGGGCCCAAAAAAGGGCCCCTCTTTTTTTTGCCGGGAATGCACGCAGGAGTAAAGCGCGCAAGATGTAAATTCCCGGGCGTATAGAGAGGGTCCCGTTCTGGCTGTCTTCGGGGTGAAGAGGTAAACGATGGCCGGGATGAGGCAATTTGGCATCCGTCCGCTTACTCCCTCTCTCAAGGACCGGGCAGATATCAAAAAACCCTATGCTCCCAAAAATCCCGGTGATCAAACCCGCAGGAATTCCCGAAGACCCTATAGCTTGCAATTCCCTGTTAGCTTGCTACTGGTAACCTTTTTTGCGTTGCGGGAGAGGGGGGGAGCGAAGCGGAGGGATGGATACTTGGCCTGGTTTTTGACTTCGATACCCTGAAGCTTGCTGCAGGATGATTCATTTTAATCCGTGAAGGGGTATCCAAGGCCAACGAACACCGCAGGCCCCTCGTTGCCGAAGCCAACATCCACCCTGCCGATAATGTTCGGGGGGACCGTGGCCCTGAAGCCTATGCCGGGGTTTATTTTGAAATGGTTTATCGAAATGCTGTAAAGCGAGCTCATGACGGTGCCCGTATCCAGAAACGGCGCGAGCTCCCATCGGGTTTTCACATGAAAGACGCTCTTCGTGAACAGCTGGATTCTCTCTTCGAAGTTAAACAGCAGATAGCTTTTATCTATGAACCTGTTGTCGCCGTATCCGCGAAGGGTGTTCTCTCCGCCAAGGATGGAGCGCTCCAGGAAGGGCACGCTGTTGCCTATGGTCTGGTCATAAGCGCCCCTGAGCAGGGTTATATACCGCTTTTTGGAGGCCGGAATGTAATCATCGGCTTCGAGGAAATAATGAAAGAAGTTGGCGGTGCTGCCCAGGGCCCTGCCGCTCCACTCCGCCATGGCCTTCGAATAAAAACCCGCCGTGGGCATATCATGGGAATCAAGGGTGCTGTAAATAAGAGAAAGGCGCTGTGCGTGCGTCCTGAAGCCGTTTATCCCCGGCACCTCTTCTGAAGTGAAGACATCCTGTATAAATGGCAGCGATTTGACTGCCCCATGGGTTATGGTGACCTGCCTCAACCTGTCGCCCAGGGAAAGATAGAAATGGCGGAGCAGGTTAAAAGTGGCGGAGAGGTCGAACCCAGCCTCCTGGTCGCCATAGTTTGTCTCGTTTTTGAGCGCGCTGCTGGACTGGAAACCAAAAAACCTTGAGGACCCGTTGTTAAAATAAAATCCGTATGCGTTCAACTCCACGCCAGGTATAAGGTGTTTTACGTCGTTGAAGGTTGCCTCTAAATCGAAATTTACGTGCTGGGACCTGGAAACGTTTACCTGCCAGCTCTGTCCGGTCCGGGGATAAAAGGCCCCGTACAAGGTCGCCGTTGCGCCGTAATACCTGTTGTAATTGACCTGCGGGGCTAGAAGCGTCCTTACCCCGCCTTCTTTGTCATAGATGAGAAAGGCATCAAGGACCCCTGAGGTAAGCCCCTCATTGGGGTCGGTTGAGATTGCCGGGAGGGGAATGGACACCACCTTCACTGGGTCGCCGTAATCCTTGGTGGTAAGCGGCGCGGGCAGATCTTTCCTGGGGATCATCGTCGTGCACGAAACGGTGCACGAGATGACCATGCACAAAAGCGCCCAAAATATCTTTTTTTTTCGCCGAGTCATCCGTTTTTGTTTCAGCCAGCAAAAAAATTCCCTGTAGCGTCTGCTGCAGATAAATCCTGCGCATTGTCACCCCCGCGCGCGAAGCGCGCCGGAATCCTTCTTAAGATAAAGATCCCGGACAAAAAAACCGGAATGACAAATAAAAATCCAAAACAGGTACCCCGCGGCCGGGTGATTTTTTATTTGAAAAATTCAGTTTAAACGCATTGATTATAAATCTTCCGGGAGGTAAATGGGTAGGTGGCCGCATGACCGCAAGGGCCGCTGGAGTGAAATTCCAGTATACTGTCTCATAAAAAATTGAAACTTAACCCTAACGCTGCATTCCTTTGAAGCCGTCACTCCGGCCGGATTTATTCTGATTGCAAATAAAAACGGGCGGAATCCTTCCTGCCGTAAAAGGCGGGGAAGGATTCCCGTCGCTGCGGGAATGACGGCAAAAAATTTCTGAACCAAATGTAAAGAAGTGTTAGGGACAGGACACTAGGTCCGGACGCTTGCGGCATGGAGGGCGCCGTCAACCATGCCCTGCGCCTCTTCAAGTATCCGGCGCAGGTGGTCTTGTCCTATGAAGCTCTCTGCGTATATCTTGTATATGTTCTCGGTGCCTGATGGCCGCGCCGCGAACCAGCCGCTTCCGGCCTCCACCTTGATCCCTCCGATGGGCTCGTTGTTGCCCGGAGCACGGGTCAGGATGTCCTGTATCTTTTCGCCTGCAAGCATGGCGGAGGCCACCTGCCCGGGAGAAAGTTTTTTGAGGATGTCTTTTTGCTCGGGTGTCGCGGGAGCATCGACGCGGTCGTAAACCGGGTCCCCGAACTGGGCGGTAAGCTCCTTGTACAGCTCGCCAGGGTCCTTTCCCATGCGGGCCCTTATCTCGGCCGCAAGCAGGGCAGGGATTATCCCGTCTTTGTCCGTGGTCCATACCGTGCCGTCCCGGCGCAGGAAAGAGGCCCCCGCGCTCTCCTCTCCGGCAAAACCAAGCGCCCCGGTAAGCAGGCCGTCAACAAACCATTTAAATCCCACGGGCGTCTCATAGAGCCCGCGGCCAAGCTTCCGGGCGGCGTGGTCTATCATCCGGCTGCTGACCAGCGTCTTTCCCACCGAGGCGGAGGCGGGCCATCCGGGCCGGTTCCTGAACAGGTAATAGACCGATGCGGCAAGATAATGGTTCGGGGGCAGCAGACCGGCGCTCCGGGTGACAATGCCGTGCCGGTCATGGTCCGTATCGCTTGCGAAGGCGGCATCGAAGCTGTCCTTCAGCCCGATAAGCCTCTGCATGGCGTAAGGCGAGGAAGGGTCCATCCGGATCTTGCCGTCCCAGTCCACGCTCATGAAGCGGAAGGTCGGGTCCACGGCGTCATTGACAACGGACAGGTCCAGTGAGTAGCGCTCCGCGATAAGCCCCCAGTAATGCACTCCTGCGCCTCCAAGGGGGTCCACCCCGAGGTGTATCTTTGCCCCGCGGATGGCATCCATGTCTATCACGCTTCCCAGGTCGCCGGCATATGCCCTCATATAGTCGTGCCGGTGTGTTGTTGCCGCCCGCAGCGCCTTTTCGTAGGGCAGCCTTTTTACGTCCTTCAGCCCGTTTTCCATGATCGAATTCGCCCAGGCCTCGATCCAGCCGGTTGTCGAGGGTTCGGCAGGCCCGCCATGGGGCGGGTTGTACTTGAACCCTCCGCTTTCGGGGGGGTTGTGCGAGGGGGTTATGACAATGCCGTCGGCAAGCCCGGACTTTCTGCCTCGGTTATACGTGAGAATCGCGTGCGATACCGCCGGGGTCGGAGTATATTCTCCACCCTCCGATATCATGACCTCCACTCCGTTTGCCGCCAGGACCTCAAGCGCGCTGGCAAAAGCGGGAGCCGACAGCGCGTGGGTGTCTGCACCCATGAAAAGCGGACCGTCCGTTTTTTGCTCTTTCCGGAAAAGGCAGATGGCCTGCGTTATCGCAAGTATGTGGGCTTCGTTGAACGTCTTATCCAGGGAGGAGCCCCGGTGGCCCGAAGTTCCAAAAGACACCCGTTGTCCGGCCTCGCGTGGGTCCGGCTCTCCGGTATAGTAAGCCGAAACAAGTTTCGGTATGTCCGCCAGCATGCCGGCCGGCGCCGGTTTTCCCGCAAGGGGACTTACTCTGGGCTCGCTCAATCCGGAAACCTCCTGAAAATTGAATAATCTTATCCGCGTCTCGTTCAATTATAGAGTAAGTTTTTCCGTTTTCAAAAAAATTTTAAAAAGTGGCGCCCAAAAATGAGGGCATTGGGAAAATATCTGTTATAATATCAAGTTAATGGCTAAAAGAATCCTGATAGACGCCAAATACCCGGAGGAAAAGCGTGTCGCCATCATAGAGGGCGAGCGCCTGGTGGACTTTTATGTTGAGCTGGCCGCGAAGGAGCACCTGAGGGGCAATATTTACAAGGGGCGCATCGCCAGGGTGGAGCCCTCCCTGCAGGCTGTTTTCGTGGATTTCGGCCCGAAGAAGCACGGTTTTCTGCAGGCCAGGGAGATAATGCCCGAGTACTTCAGCTCCGAAGGCAAGAGCAAAAAGGGCCGCCTGCAGGAGATATTCCAGAAGGGTCAGGAGCTCATCGTCCAGGTGGAAAAGGACGAAAGGGAGACCAAAGGCGCGAGCCTGACCACATATATTTCCCTGCCAGGCAGGTACCTGGTGATGATGCCCGGCCAGGAAAGGGTCGGGATATCAAGGAAGATAGGCGACAAGAGAGACAGGGACCGCATGAAGGATATCTTCGGCAAGCTGGAGCTGCCGGAGAACATGGGTTTTATCCTGCGGACGGCAGGCATAGACAAGACGGCCACTGACCTTTCAAATGACCTGAAATACCTGAACAAGCTCTGGGCCGAGATACAGAAAGAGGCGGATAAGCAGAAGGCCCCCGCCCTCATTTACAAGGAGCAGGACATAGCGATAAGGACTGTCAGGGACTACCTTACATCGGATGTGGACGAAGTGCTCGTTGATGACCAGGAGACCGTCCGGAACATAAAATCGTTCCTCAGGCGCACGCTGCCCGGGCGCAAGATAAACGTTAAATACTATAAAGACAAAAGGCCCATATTCGACCTGCACAACCTCGAGGGGCAGATAGCCGGCATCAGCGAGCGGTTCGTCCATCTGCCATCGAAGGGCTATCTGGTCTTCGACAGGGCGGAAGCGCTTACGGCCATAGACGTCAACTCCGGCAGGAGCAGGAAAGAAAAAAACATAGAGCAGACCGCCCTGAGGACAAACCTGGAGGCAGCGGACGAGGTGGCCAGACAGCTTAGGCTGAGGGACATAGGCGGGCTGGTGGTGATCGATTTCATAGACATGGAATCGGGCAAGAACAGAAGACAGGTCGAAAACAGGCTTAAAACCGCCCTGCTTGCGGACAAGGCCCATACCGATATAACCGGCATATCCAGGTTTGGCATCGTGGAGATGACAAGGGAGAGGATGCGGACGGCCTACTTCGAGTCCACATACAAAAAATGCCCGACGTGCGACGGGGAGGGCGTCCTGAAGACCGATGAGGTGCTGGCGCTTACCGCGTACAGGGACATCCATATGCAGGCCTCAAGGGGCGGGCTTCAGTCCATCGATTGCCGTCTTCCCGTGAACTGCGCCAACTACCTTTTGAACGTGAAGAGGGACGGCATCGTAAAGATGGAGAAGGATTTTAAGGTTAAGATAAGCATAACCGGAGAGCCCTCGATCCTGCCTGGCCAGTATGAGATTTCTGCCGCGAAGGCCAAGGCGCCGGAGGCCGAAAAACCGGCAAAAGCAGAAGAAAAAGAGCAGGAAAAACCCGAGGAAAAGCCCGCCATAGAGAGTTAACAAATCCGGCTTCTGTCAGTTACGGGCGGCCGGCCCTATTTTGGATCGGGTCCCAATATCACCTGCACGAAATCCTGCGGCCGCACCCATTTCATAAAGGCTGATTGTATCTGTTTCCCGGTCATAAGCATAAAGAGCCCCGCCGCGCGCTGAGGCTCGTCCAGGGGCAGCCCGAGGACCGCGAGGTCAAGGAGGTTTCTGCCGATGCTGGCCATGTTTGACTCCTCTATCTGTTGTCTGCGCAAGGTGAGGGCCTTTGCCTGACGCAGCTCCACGGCGCTTACCGGAGCCTCGCGCATCCTTTGGAGGTCCCGTTTTATTATCGCGCTGGCCCTGTAAACATTTTTAGGGTCGCATCCGTATACCACCCGGAAGGCCGAGCGCGTGTTGTCCGCATCGATTGCCGTTTGCACCGCGTAAACGAGCCCGGTCTCCTCCCTCAGGTCCCTGTACAGAGGGCTGGCATAAAACCCTCCGGCCAGGAGCTGGCTGCCCAGGTAGAGGGCATAGAAGTCCGGGTCCTTCCGGTTGATGCCCATGGTCTCCGCCATCGTCACATGGTCCTGCAAGCGGCTGCCGTCTGGAACGACCGCCAGGGAAGCCTTGTTCAGGGGGACAGGGGGCAGGTCCGTCGCGGGCTTTGGGCCCCGCGCTTTCCACCCTCCAAAGTATTTTGCAATAACGGACTTTGCCTTTCCGGGGGAGATGCCGCCGATGACGACGATAGTGGTCATGTCCGGGCGGAAGGTATTTTTATAATACGTTTTGACGTCAGAGAGGCTGACGGAGGCCGCCGTTGCCGCCGTGGCCTGCCTTAAGCCCGGGTCTCCCCTGGGGTAGAGCCTGGTGTAAAGGGCCCGGCTTGAAAGATAGGAAGGGTTTTTAAGCAGGCCTGAGATGTTTGCCACCGCCTGTTTTTTCACCGTCCTGAAAGGGCCTTCGGTGAGCGATGGCTCAAGCAGGTTCTCGGCGAGCAGCTTTACGCCCTGGGAGAAATATCCGTCCAGGACGCTTAGCGAGAAATTGGTGCCCGCCGATTCGCCGGCGGCTATTTTGTCCAGAGCCCTCTGGAGCCCCAGCCGGTCAAGCCTGCCAGCCCCGTACGGGAACATGCCCTCAAGTATCCTGTCCACGCCTTCCTGGCCTTTGGGTACGCTCAACCCCGGACTGTTCTTTATCCGGCCGTAGACGCTTACAGTATTGCTTACCGGTTCCGGCTGCACAATGAGGCGCAGCCCGTTAGGGAAGGTGGTCACGACCGGGTGAACGGTGGAGACCGGGAGCTTTGGGAGGTCAAATATTTTTTTTGCCCAGTAGGGCAGGGGCACCGGCTTTGTCTGCTTTGAAATGAAAGACTCCCCGCCGCTTGGAGCGCCCGGACCCGGTGTCACTTTTCCTGACCGGGAAGGGGTCAATATGGCGGTGATCGCGGTACTGTTTACAAGATATTTTCTTGCGACCCGGTCAACGTCCTGCGCAGTGACCTTTTTAATGGCTTCTATGTCGTCATCCGGGCTTTTCCTGCCTTCCCAGGCAAGCGCCTGGGACCAGATGGAGGCAAGCCCGCTTATGGAATTTTTCCCGAACTGGGCCTCCGCGATCTCCCGTCTTTTGGACGCCTCTACGAGGTCCTCAGGGAAGCCTTTTTTCAGATAACCGGCTATGACCGCCTTCATCTGCGCAAGCAGCGCCTCACCGTTTGCGCCTCTGGGGAACGAGGCGGCGGCGATCCCGATGGATGCCCTGGGCAGCATTTCCATCTCAAAGTCAGCGGAGAGCGCCTTGCCTTGCGGGACCAGGGCGTAGAGGTCTGCCCTTTTGCTGTCCAGTACGTCGGACAGTATAACCCCGGCGGCAAAGTCCCGGCTGTCCGAGCCAGGGAGGCGGAAGGAGGCATATACTGTGCCATTGGGATGGTCGGAGGCGATGAGCATCGTTTTTTCCGGCTTGAGAGGCCGCAGCCGCACCTCAGGCCTTTTTGGCACCGTGCGCCTGGCAATGTGCCCGAATATGGTTTTGACCATCCTCAGGGTCTTTGCCGGGTCCACGTCCCCCACGATCACGAGTATGGCGTTGTTAGGCGCGTACCATCTTTCATGGAATCTTCTTATCATCGAGGCTGTAAGCCGGTTGAACGATTTGAACGAGCCGAGCGCGTCATGACGGTATGGCGTGCCACGAAACATCTTTGAAAGCATTCTTGTGTAGAAGACATACCCGGGGTCTGAAAAATCCCTGGCCACCTCCTGCTCTATCGCGCCCCGCTCTTTTGCCCAGAGAGCGGAAGTGGCCGTTATCCCCTGCATGCGGAGGGCCTCTATCCGAAGCGGTATCTCGATGTCCGAGGCGGGCAGGGTGAAAAAATACTGGGTCACCGTCTGCCCGGTGTCCGCATTGAAATAGCCGCCCATGGCGCTTATCAGTGTGGAAAGCTGGTTTTCGGAAAGGCCGGGGCTGCCGCGGAACATCATATGCTCATGGGCATGCGCCATTCCCCGGAAGCCTGGCAGGTCCTCGTCCGCCCCGACAAGGTAATTTATTTCAGTGGTCACGACCGGTGCAAGAGTGTCACGCACTATCACCACGCGCAGTCCGTTTTTCAGGGTGGCCTTAAGGACGTTTTTTTCCTGCGCCCTGGCGCTGCCGGCCCATATGGCAAGGAGGGCAAAAACAAAAAAAACGATCGCCAGGGCCGGAAGACCGGTCAGACGAAAATTAAGGCGGTGTTTCCTGTCTTCTGTATGAGCCATTCCAGCTTTTGAGTTTCAGGCATCGGGGGAAGATTGTCAAGTCTTGCTGCCCATTTTTTAATAGCATTGTTAAAAAAAGCCGAATCATATATCATTAATTGCCGGGCAGAGAGTCCGGTTCCGGGTTCGGGCGGACATGGAATTTTTTTAAAAAACCGTTCCGGTTTTTAATCAACAGGAGGGGGTATCAAATGAAAGCAGCAACAAGGTATGTTCTGGTCCTGGCGGCCCTTGCGCTTTTTGCGCAGGGTGCGCTGGCCGCTCCAAAGTCAAAGACTCTATCGCTTGAAAGGCAGATGGGGGTGCCGGTCTATCCAGGGGCCGTTTACCTCAAGCACCTTGCGGGTATGCAGACGCCGGGGAAAAGGACCTATTATTTTGAGTCCAGCGCGGACCCTCGCATGGTGGCGAACTTCTATATTAAAAGGCTGCATAAAAGGCCGGGCATGTTCAGGGGGCAGAACGCGCTGATATTCCCCCTTTCCGGCAAGCCCCCGGTCATCAACGAGTATGTAAGTGTCGGGCCCAACGTCTACGGAGGCAAGGCAAAGACAATAATAACCGTCGTGCGGACTGCCCGCAGGGCAAGGCCAATGAGAAAAAAGGCCGTAACCAGGCGCAAATAGACCGCAATTTATCGAAAAAGGCCGGCTTAAGCCGGCCTTTTTCTTTGTATTGACACACGCTGCCCGCCGGAATAAATTCTAAGCAAGATGAAATCCTGTATAAATCGGTCTGCAAGAGCGCAAAAAATCTCCAGAGTGTGCGCCTCAGGAGGTGCATCCATTGAAAAGGCTCCTTAAAATAACCGGTCTGGTCCTTGCGGTCCTGGTTGTCCTGATCGCTGGATTTTCCTTTTTCATAAACACTTATTTCACAAGCGGGCGGCTGAAGGCGCTTATAGTGCCTAAAATAGAGCAGACGACAGGCAGAAAGGCGGCCATTGGGAGCATAAGCGTGTCCCTTTTCAAGGGAGGCGTTGTCCTATCCGATATGGCCCTGGCCAGGCGTTCAGGGAAGGGCGACTTCCTGAGCGCAAAAGAGCTTGTGCTCAAGTTCAGGTTGCTGCCACTGCTGAAAAAGCAGCTCGTCATCAACAGCCTTTCCATAAATTCTCCTTACATACTCATCGAGCGGGCAAAAGACGGGACTTTCAATTTCAGCGACCTCAAAAAGAGGTTCGAAGCGGGCAGGGGTAAAAAGAGCGGCCCCCAAAAGAAAGCCTTTAATGTGGCCATACAGGAGGTAAGCATAAAAAACGCGAAGGCCTTGTTCATAGATGATATGGGTAAGCTTCCCCGGGCGCAGGCGGACGCCGATATGGACTTCAGGCTGAGGACGCCACCCCCTCCGCCTCCGGGCAAGACACAGACCGCCATGCCGGTTATTTCCGGAGACATAGACTTGAAGAGCCTGAGGATGGCGCTTAAGAACATACATTCAGAAATTTCAGGCAGGATAAAGATAGCCAGGCAGATAAGCCTGGCGCTTCTGGCCGTCATAGGAAAAGACAGGATAAATATCAAAGGCACCGCCGTCAATTACCAGACGGCGCCCGCCATCAACCTTGATATCTCCTCCCAAAGGCTTGACCTTGGCAGGCTCATTGCGCTGATGCCGCCAGGCGGGAAAAGGAAAAAAACGGCGGGAAGACCGCCAAAAGCCGGTGCGCGGCCGCCGGCAAAAGGTGCCGCTTCGAACCTGAACGCCAAAGGCAGCATCAGCATTGCGGAGGCCTTTTATAAAAGCTACACACTCAGGGACCTGAATGCGGACTGGGGATACTCCAGGGGCGCTTTTTCAGTAAACCCGTTTAAGACCTCCATCAGCGGAGGAGATAAGATCATTGTCCAGGGGAACCTGCAAGGAAGCGCGCGGTTTGGAAAACTGGGACAGAAAAACACGCTTTCCGGAAAGGGCCGGGCCCGGTTTTCAAAAATAATGGTGAAGGAGTCCCCGATAGCAGGGCAAATAGCCATCCTGCTTGGCATGCCGGAGCTGAGCAACCCTACGTTCACCGACTCCCTCATGGATTACGGAATAAAAGATGGCAACACGTCCATAGACGGCTATTTCAATTCAGCCGATGTTCAGTTCAACCCGGTAAAGGGGACCATAGGCCTGAACAAGGCGCTCGACATATCGGTTGACCTTGACCTGTCCCCGGCCGTCTCACCGAGGGTCGGAATAAGGAACCTGCGTTTTTTAAAGAACAAAATGGGATGGACCGTTGTGCCGCTCAGGATAACCGGCACCACGCAAAAACCGCATGTCAGCATAAGCAGGGTCGCAGCCAGAAAGGCGATAGAGAAGGGCCTGGGCGAGGAGATCCGGAAAGGGCTGCAGAGACTTTTCAAGTGATGGGCAAGGAAGTCTGGTCCGGCCCGGATCCGCCGGCCAGCACGAGGTCTTTTACCGTCGTGCCTGCGAGGTTTTGGGAAACCGATCTTTCCGCCCTGCCCACGATCTCTTCCACGGCGCTGAACGGGACCTGCGACAGGAGCCGGAGAAAATCGGGCATGGGCTGAGCTGAATCGGACCTTGCCGTTTCTATGACCTCACCCAGTTTAATGGTCTCGACGGCGCGCGAGGGCAGATATCCTCCGCTCACAGACATTTCCACCAGCCCCTTTTTTTCAAGCGTGAGGAGGATCTCCCTGATAGCGGTCTCCGGCAGGTTCAGGCGCCCAGCCAGCCCGCTTTCCGTCCAGTGGGGCCTTTTAAACAGGTGGCTTTCTCCGATAAGGAACATTATCGTCAGCGCAAGCCTTTCCTTGAGGCGCCCGCTTAACTGCAGGTGGTCTTCCCAGATGGGATAGTTGGGGTTTTGAAAATAGAATGAAACGGCGGCCCCTATAAGGAATATCTCCCAGTTCAGGTCTATCCAGGCCACAAAGAGGATCGCTATTGCGAAGCTGGAGTATATTGCGGGATAGCTTGTTGAGGCAACCGTGAAATGGGCGAAGGTCCATTCCAGCGTCTGCCAGAGTATGCCGGCGATGATGCCTCCAGCCAGTCCTGCGCTGAACTTCACGTTGACCGCAGGCAGGAATGTGTAGATGAATATGAAAGCGGCGGATGCGAAGAAATAAGGCAGAAGCTTTCCTGCCACGTACAGGGGCCATCCGAATATCTTCAGGGAAAGCACTTTGTGGGCAACCGAACTGGCCATGAGCGAGGATGTTAAACCTGTGGCGGCAAAGACCAGCACCGGGCCCACAAGCAGCACGCTCAGGTAATCGCTGAACATCCTGGAAAACCCCCTGGAGCTCGTGGTTTTCCAGATATAGTTGAGCGCGTTTTCAACCTTCTGCACCGTGGAGATGACCGAATATATGAGCAGGATGATGCCAAGAGAGCTTAAAACGCCTGTGTTCAAATGGCTGATGTAGGTGATTATCCTGTCCGTGATGAGCTCTCCCGCGGCTCCGAAGGGCGCAAGAAAACCAAGCAGGAAGGGCCTGATCTTGTTGGGGGCGCCCAGCGCCTTAAGCACGGAGAAGCTTATGGCAAGCAGAGGGACAAGGCTCATCAGGGTCGTATAGGAAAGGCTCGCGGCCCGGATAGATATCTCGTTGTTCTGAAACCCCATAAGCACAAGGACGGTCACCTTCAGTATGCGATATGCAAAGGCCTTGGGCCATGGCATGTTTTTTGTGTCTTTGGCCAAGATGTTCTTGCATGCGGTGAGATATCTTTCGGTTATGCTGGCCATCTTCCGTTTTTTTGAGGTTCGAAAAAAGAGGTTTTTTTGGGTTTTTCCGCTTCTTGTTTCTTGGATTGACGGCACTCTTCTTATAAGAAGTGTATCACTTTTCTTTTTTCCTGAGCGGCCAAAGAATGGGCAAGCCCGGATTTGATAAAGGGAGCTTTGAGAGGCTGTTGGCGGATTTGAATTTTGGCTTTTTTCTTTTTTAAACTTTGATGGAGCTCAGCCAGGACCTGTTTTCCATGTGCCAGCGGACAGTTTTTTCCATCCCATCTTCCAGGGAGGTCACGGGTTTCCAGCCCAGGAGCTTTTCTGCCTTCTCTATGCCGGCCCAGGTGGCCTGCATGTCCGCCTTGTGGAAAGGGCTGAACTCCCTTGTGCTTTTTTTACCCAGGTATTTTTCGATAAGCTCGATCATGTAGCTAAGCTTCATGGGCGTGTTGTTGCCAAGGTTTATTATCTCGTAGCCGGTTCCGGCCTCCATGGCCGCCACGGTGCCCCGCGCAATGTCGTCCACGTAGGTAAAATCCCTGCTTTGCGAGCCGTCCCCGAATATCCGGAGAGGCTTTTCTTCGTCAGTCCATTTTATGAAACGGAAGGGGCTCATGTCCGGCCTTCCGGCGGGGCCGTAAACGGTGAAATACCTCAAAACGGTGACGTCCAGCGAATACAGGTAGTGGTAAGTGTATGACATCGCCTCAGCTGCCTTTTTTGTGGCGGCATATGGAGAGATTGGCGTGTTTACGGGGAGGTCTTCCACAAAAGGCATCTTCTGGCCCGCATAAAGAGAAGAAGTGGAGGCAAGGACGAATTTCTTCAGGCCGTTTTTCCTGCCAGCCTCAAGCAGGTTCAGGGTGCCCATGGCGTTGGTGCTCATGTAGACGTAAGGGTCTTCCAGGCTGTACCTTACGCCTGCGCGGGCGGCAAGGTTTATGACAGCATCGAAACGCCCTTTTTCAAAGAGGCGCCCGAGCGCCTCCCTTTCCTCTATGTCCAGGCGATGGAACGTGAAACCAGGCAGGCCCTCCAGATCGCGGAGCCTGTATTCCTTGAGCCTCACGTCATAGTAGTCATTCATGTTGTCAACGCCTGTCACCTGGTAGCCCCTGGCGGAAAGCTCCACGGCGGTCCTCCAGCCTATGAACCCGCATGCTCCCGTAACCAGAACCGACCCGATCTCCAAAATTGTGCGCTCCTTCAAATTATTTTTTTGTTTTTTTGAAATTCAAGACAGTTGTTGATTATATCACTGTCTTTGGCTGCCGTGCACCGGCTGACCGGGCCCCGCGTCCGAATGCCGTTAAAAAGCGCGCTTGCGGGATGCCGGTAAAACCGTATAAAATGTTACGAACACATAGTCGAAAGAGCGGGGGGAGATCTTATTTTGCCAAGGACTGCGGCGGTCATTATAATCGGAAACGAGATACTTTCCGGGAAGGTCAGAGACGAAAACTCCCATTTCCTGGCCTCCGAGCTCAGGCAGCTTGGGGTGAAGCTCTCGCTCGTCATGGTGATACAGGACGATGTGGATGAGATAGCCAGCACGGTTGCTTCCTGCGCAAAACGGTACGATTACGTCTTCACCTCCGGGGGCATCGGCCCCACGCATGACGACGTCACAATGCAGGGCATAGCCAGGGCCTTCGGACGGAAGCTTGTCGTGGATGAAAAGCTCAAGGATATGATCGAAAAGCGCTGCGGGGTGCCCTCATCCGTGGTCATGAGGATGGCGGAGCTGCCCGAAGGCGGCGAGCTCATAGAGCTGAACGGCATAAATTTTCCGCCCATGCGGCTGGAGAACGTGTACGTATTTCCGGGTATCCCGGAGTTCCTGAGAAAAAAGTTCGCCGCGCTCAAGGAGCGCTTCAGGGACAAGCCCTATTTTACCAGCCGCGTTTACATTAACGGCGAGGAATGTCTGATAGCCGACACGCTCGATGCCGTTGCAAAGAGGTTCCCGGCGGTTGAGATAGGCTCGTACCCGAAGATCGGCGAGAGGGATTACAAGGTTCTGGTCACGTTTGAGAGCATGGAGGAAGAGGCCGTGAAACAGGCGGTGGATGAGCTTTTAAAGATGCTGCCCAGGGAGATCGTCCTCAGGACCCTCTAGGATGGCGTTTCAGAAATAACGTCATAAGTCTGTCATTTCCGGCCAGATTTATTATGATTGCGGATAAAAATTATGATTGCGGATAAAAACGGGCGGAATCTTCCTTAAAAGATTGATTGCCGGCGCGCTCCGCTTGCGGGGATGACAACAAATCAATGCTAAAAACTTTTGAAACACCACACTAACTAGTGCAGTACGTCTAACGCTTCTTTACATTTGGTTCAGGAATTTTTTGCCTTCATTCCCGCAGCGACGGGAATCCTTCCTCGCCTTTTACGGCAGGAAAGATTCCGCCCGTTTTAATTTGCAAACAGAATAAGTCAAGCCGGAATGACGACTCAAATGAATGCAGCATTGCGATTTTTCTGGGGGGCTACTCGAAGCATTGGCCTTTTCAGTCAAGGCCGTCCGACAGTCTTTTCAGATATTCCTCCCACTCCACCGGAACGAGCGCTTTCTTGGCGGAGTTGCACTCCTTGCAGGCGGCAACTATGTTCCCTTTGACCGACTTGCCCCCCCGCACCAGCGGCACGACATGCTCCATGGTGAGCTCGGAGGGCGGGAACTTCTTTCCGCAGAAATGGCACAGGCCTTCGCCCCTTTTCCTCTTCCACCATCCGGACTGCCTGAGCTCGCGCGCCTTCTGTCTTTCTCTCTTTATCTCTTCGGGTGTTGCCTGGGGCACAAAAAAATCCATGTTTTATTTTAACAGAGAACGCACCCAATGCAGGCGGGCATGGCCTTTGTTATGCCTGGGACTGATTTTCCAGCTTGGAGCAGAGGCCGGACAGATAAGGCAGGATGTCGATCTTGGGCAGGCTGGGCTTTCCGCCTGTGGTCGCGTATATGAGCTTCATCAGGCCAACGCGCACGGTCTTGCCGCCGGTCTCAAACGAAAGGATGACGCCTTTTTTGCGGTCCTCCGCGCTGTAGCACGCCCGGGCCTTTTTGGCAAACAGTTCCTGTGAGCTTTTGAGTATCTCATCCATGACCGGCTGTTTTGAGATGACTATGTAATCATGCGTGCCTATGGTGCCCACGAAGGACCCTTCATCCAGCCCCTGAGCGGTGGTCTTGAGGATGGCCGCAGACCATTCAATGAGGTCCGCGTGATGCGAGTAGCCATATTTGATGAGATAAGGATAAATGTTGGTGATCCTGACGTAAGCGATAGCATACCGGCCAAGCCTTGGATACGTCCTGTCCAGCTCGTGCAGTATCGCGCTCTTGCCGGGCAACCCGGTAAGGTAGTCCGGCCAGTTTACAGGATCGCTCTGTTTCCTGTGCAGTTCCCTGATGTATTTATTTACTTCGGGCAGCCCCATCCCTCTTAGGAAAACAAAATCCGTCCCGAAGTGTCAACTTGAAGTTATAATTTGAAGTTTTTGTTTTGCTTTTTGGTTCTTCCGGGAATCTTGTGGGCGTGCAAGCGGCAGGCCATGTACGGCAGTTTGCCTGGCATGCATTTTTGCATCGATATAAGGTGAGACGGGCCCCAGCTGAGCGAAGCCGTCCGCCCACACACGATCTGAATATACTATTTTTTTGTTTCAGGTGGCCAAAACAAAGAGGGCGGTTTTGATAAAACCGCCCTCTCTATCGCATTTTAAAAATTATCTTAAACCGTGGATTTTGAGAGGTCCGATCCTGTCTTGCCCTTTGCCGCGGCCTGCGCAGCGGCGAGTTTGGCTATCGGCACCCTGTAGGGCGAACAGCTCACGTAATTGAGCCCGATCCTGTGGCAAAACTCAACGGACTTGGGCTCGCCGCCGTGCTCTCCGCAGATGCCCATCTTCATGCCCTTTTTCGTCTTTCTTCCCTTTTCGACCGCAAGCTGCATGAGCTTGCCCACGCCCCCCTGGTCCAGGGTTATGAAAGGGTCGTCCTCAAGTATGCCTTTTTCAACATAGACTGGCAGGAACCTGCCGGCATCGTCCCTGGAGAGGCCGAAAGTGGTCTGTGTGAGGTCGTTGGTGCCGAAAGAGAAGAAGTCCGCCTGGGTGGCTATTTCGTCGGCGGTGATGGCGGCCCTTGCGACCTCTATCATCGTGCCTACCGAATATTCCACCTTTACCTTGCGCTCTTTCTGCACCTCATCTGCCACACGGACGGCCATTTCCCGCATGTTCTTGAGCTCGTTCACGTGCCCCACAAGCGGGATCATGATCTCCGGCGATACCTTCACCTTGTTTTTCTTCAGCTCACAGGCGGCCTCCATGATGGCCCTCACCTGCATCTCGTATATCTCCGGGTAGGTAATGCCAAGGCGGCACCCGCGGTGCCCAAGCATCGGGTTGAACTCGTGAAGCGCCTTGTTCCTGGCCTTGAGCTTTTCAAACGGAACGCCCATCTCGGACGAGAGCTCCCGAAGCTCGTCATCCGTGTGCGGAAGGAACTCGTGCAGCGGGGGGTCAAGAAGCCTCACCGTCACCGGCAGGCCCTTCATCTCCTTGAATATGCCGGTGAAATCGCCTTTCTGCATGGGCAGGAGCTTGGCCAGCGCCTTCTGCCTGCCTTCCTTGTCGTCCGCCAGGATCATTTCCCTGACAGCCTTTATCCTTTCAGGCTCGAAGAACATATGCTCCGTTCTGCAAAGGCCAATGCCCTCCGCGCCAAAACCCATGGCCGTGGCGGCATCCTTCGGAGTGTCCGCATTTGCCCATACGCCTATCTTCCTGGTCTCGTCCGCCCACTTCATTATGGTGGCAAAGTCCTTGGTGAGCTCAGGCTGAACGAGCGGGGCCTCTCCAAGCATTACCTCGCCGGTGGAGCCGTTAAGCGTGATGAAATCCCCTTCCTTTACCGTCGTGTTGTTTACGGTGAATATCTTTTTCTCCTCGTCTATATAGACGGAGCCCGCTCCGGCAACGCAGCACTTCCCCATGCCTCTTGCCACAACGGCGGCGTGGGAGGTCATTCCGCCCCTGGCGGTAAGTATCCCCTGCGCGGCATGCATGCCCCCAATGTCCTCGGGAGAGGTCTCGGGCCTCACGAGTATGACCTTTTCCCCGTTCTCAGCCCAGCTCTCGGCGTCCTCCGCGGTGAATACCACCTTGCCAACGGCCGCCCCCGGCGATGCGGGAAGCCCTTTCGTAAGGCTGTTTATCTTTGCCTTAGGGTCTATCATCGGGTGCAGGAGCTGATCGAGCTGCTGCGGGTCCAGCCTCAAGAGGGCGGTCTTCCTGTCTATCTGCTTCTCCTTCACCAGGTCAATGGCTATTTTCAGCGCAGCCTTCGCGGTCCTCTTGCCTACCCTGGTCTGGAGCATGTAAAGCTGGCCTTCCTGAACAGTGAACTCCAGGTCCAGCATGTCCCTGTAGTGCTTCTCCAGCTTCTTGTAAATGGTGTCCAGTGTCTTGTAGGCCTTTGGCAGCCTTCTCTTAAGCTCGTCTATGTGCATCGGCGTGCGAATGCCAGCAACCACGTCCTCACCCTGGGCGTTTATCAGGCACTCGGCAAAGAAGCGCTTCTCTCCGGTGGATGGGTCGCGGGTGAAGCCCACGCCCGTGCCGGAGTTGTCTCCCATGTTCCCAAAGACCATGGTCTGCACGTTGCAGGCCGTCCCGAGGTTGTCCGGTATGTCATTGAGCTTCCTGTATTTGACCGCCCTGTCTCCGAACCAGGAGCCAAAGACGGCGTTGATGGCCATTTCAAGCTGCTTGTTAGGGTCTTCCGGAAAGTCCGAACCGGTCTCTTTCCGGTAAATGGATTTGAAGGTCCCGACCAGCTCTTTCAGGTCCTCCGCGGTAAGCCCGGTGTCTTCCTTATGGCCCCTTGCCTTTTTCATGGCATCAAGGGCGTCCTCGAACTTCTTTTTGCTTATGCCCATGACGATTGAGCCGAACATGCCTATGAACCGCCTGTATGCGTCATAAGCGAAGCGCTCGTTGCCGGTCTTCCTTATCATGCCCTGGAGCGTCTGCTGGTTGAGGCCCAGGTTAAGGACGGTGTCCATCATGCCAGGCATTGAGAATTTCGCGCCGGAGCGGACTGAGACAAGAAGGGGATTGGAGGCGTCCCCGAACTTCATCCCCATCGCCTTCTCCACTTTCTTCATGTTCTCAAGCACCTGCTCCCACATCCCCGCGGGATAGCGCTTTCCGTTATTGAAATAGGCGTTGCATGCCTCGGTCGTGATCGAAAAACCCGCCGGCACCGGCAGCCCAAGCCTGCTCATCTCGGCAAGCCCGGCGCCTTTGCCGCCCAGCAGGTCTTTCATGCCGCCCTTGCCGTCGGCCTTGCCCATGCCGAAGAAGTAGACCCACTTTTGCCCCCTCTGCCTGCCTCCGGCAACCCCTCCGGCAGCCTTCTTAGATGTTTTTGCTTTTGAGACCTGTTTAGTTTTAGCAGCTATTGCCATCTAGACTCCCTCCAGAGCTAAATTAATTTGTTTTTTTGCCGCAGGACTTCTAAGTCTACCGTATAAGGCCTTGGATTTCAATAGGATTATAGCTAGATGAAGGATTTTTATGGGCCTGCCGGCAGCCAATGCGCTTTCTCCAGCCAGGCAGACGCGCTTTGGCTGCCCGGAGATTTTAGCGTCAGCGGCGCCGGACCGGGCGGAAAACAGCGGAAATCGTATCGCCCGGAGCTAACAAAGATTGGACGGCATTTTATTTTCTAAGCTATTTTATCTTTGCGCCGGGCAGCACCACTTTTTCCGTGGTAAGGACGGACAGGACGCCCTCGGAGTCCGTTGCGGCAAGGACCATACCCCTTGATTCAAGCCCCATGAGCTTTGCAGGCTTAAGGTTGGCCACTATTACGACCGTTTTGCCTTCAAGCTCCTCCGGCTTGTACTGCTTCCCGATGCCCGCTATTACCTGCCTTGGGGCCCCTTCCGCCAGGTCCACCTCCAGCCGGAGCAGCTTGTTGGACCCCTTCACGGCCTCGGCCTTAAGAACCCTGCCGGCTTTGAGCTCCACCTTTGCGAACTCTTCTATGCTTATAAGGTCTTGTTCCCCTTTTTGCCCTGCTTGAGCTTCGGTCTGGGCGGCGGTTTGAACTTTTTCTTCCTGCATTTTAGGGGTCTCCTTCTGATTTATTTCGGGGTTTCCGCTAACTTTCGTTTTCGATAAAAGAGGTTCAGCTTTCATAATGATCCTGGGAAAAAGGGCGGGGCCTTTTTTCACTTTTGTGCCGGAGAGAGGATACTCCCCCCATTCGATCAATTTAGGCTTGCTCCGGAGTTCCGTTTCGATTTCCCCGTCAATTCCAAGCTGGTTCCATATCTCCTGGGCGGAGGAGGGCATTACCGGATAAATGTGGATGGCTATCAGCCTTAGCGACTCGGCCAGGCTGTAAAGGACGTCCGAAAGCGCGTCCTGGTCCGTTTCCTTCCATGGGGCAGAGTCCTCCACGAGTTTATTTGCAAGCCTGACTGCCATTTCCCAGAAATGGTTAAGCGCCGCATAAAAATTCATCTCACCCAGGAGCTTTTCAAATACCCGGTCCTTTTCCAGGGCCAGGAAGCTGTCCCGCACATCCCCCTCAAGGACCTTCTGATGGGATGTCCCGTGAGCGTCCTTGGACACGCCGCGCCTGAATTTTTCCGCAAGCGGCCCGGGTATGAGGCCATCCCTGTATTTTTCGATCATCGTAAGCGTTCTGCTTAAAAGGTTTCCAAGGTCGTTCGCAAGGTCCGTGTTTATCCTGTGGAAGAGCGCATGTTCCGAATAATCCCCGTCATGGCCAAAAGGTATCTCCCTCATAAGGAAATATCTGAAAGCGTCCACGGCATGCCCGCGTTTTATTCCATATTCCGTTTCCAGCTTCCGGCAGACCTCCGCGGGGTCCACCACGTTTCCCACGGATTTTGACATCTTCTTTCCCTCGATCGTCCACCATCCATGGGCGAATATCGTGCGGGGCAGAGGCAGCCCCAGTGCCATGAGCATCGTGGACCAGTAGACGGCGTGGGTTGTAAGGATGTCCTTGCCGATAAGGTGCGCGTCCGCGGGCCACCAGTTTTTTTCACCTGATGGGGCCAGATATTGGGGGGCCGAATAATAATTGACCAGGGCATCGAACCATACATAGGTCACGAACTCCTCGTCAAAAGGAAGCGGTATGCCCCAGGCGAGCCTCTTTTTAGGCCTCGAAATGCAGAGGTCTTGAAGGGGCTGGCTCCTGAGGAAGCCCAGGACCTCGTTCTTCCTTGTTTCAGGCTGTATATATGAGGGAGTTTTTTCTATGTATTCAATAAGCCGCTCCTGGTAGCGGGACATAAGAAAGAAAAAATTCTGTTCCTCTATTTTCTCCACGTCCCTGCCGCAGTCCGGGCACTTGCCCTCTACAAGGTCCTTTTCGGTCCAGAACCTTTCATCCGGGGTGCAGTACCAGCCCTCGTAGGAGCGTTTCTCGATGAGCCTTGCTTCCCATAGCCTCTGCAGAAGCTCCCTGACAACTTCTTTATGCCCGGAGTCGGTGGTGCGGATGAAGGCGTCGTTTGAGATGTCAAGGGCCTTCCACAGCGTTTTGAAATTTTCCACCATCAGGTCTGCATGCTCCTTGGGGGAAAGCCCTTTGGTCTCGGCCGCCTTCTGGACCTTCTGCCCGTGCTCGTCCGTGCCGGTCAGGAAAAAGACTTCCCTGCCGCGCCCCCGGTGGTAACGGGCCAGGATGTCGGCGGCAACGGTCGTATACGCATGGCCTATGTGCGGGATATCGTTTACGTAATATATGGGTGTGGTCACGTAGAAACGTGATCTCTCGGAGCTCATCGGGACTTTTTCTGTTTTTGGCCCGGGAAAATTTTCATGGTCCGCATCAGGCTTCCGGGCTTCCTGAGGGTCCGGGGTTCTGCGGGGCATCCGGGCTGCCGGGGAAGCCGCCCTTATGGCCGCGCCTCCTCCACCTTTTTTTCTTTTTCTTTTTCTGGGCCTGGCCCTGGCTGTCGGCAGCAGGCGCATTCATAACGTTGGCGGCTGGAGCCGCGCCCTGAGGCCCGGGTTCCTCTTGTTTTGGCCTCTGGTGCGGCCTGCCATGCGGTTGAGGACGTGCAGGCCGGCCCTGTCTTTCTTGCTTCTCCCGGTCTTTTGACTCCAGGTTTGAAGTTTTGGCCTGGCCCGGCACACTTTCCTGGGGCTGGCCTCGCCTTTCCCTGCGCTCGAAATGCCTGTTTTTGTTTTTTCCCCCGCGGGATGCTTCCCTGTCTCTTCTTTCGCCGGAATGGGCCTCGCCCGGCGCATGGGCCATGAAAGAGCTTTTGTTTTTTTCAGGCGCCGTCATCTCACCCAGGGCGGCCTCCTCCATGACCTCTTTGTCGTCCGCTGTTTCCTCTTCCCTTTCTTCCTTTGAGCTCATGTTGCTGCCATATTCGTAGCTCAGGCAGCACATGAGCCTTCCGCATACGCCGGAGAGCTTGCCGGTGTTAAGGACAAGCTCCTGTTTTTTTGCCATCTTTATGGATATCGGGGCGAAATTCGAAAGAAAAGAGGCGCAGCAGAGCTGTCTGCCGCACAGGCCAAGCCCGCCTGTCATCTTGGCCTCATCCCTCACGCCCACCTGCCTCATCTCTATGCGCGTGCGGAATTTCTGCGCAAGGTCTTTTACCAGTTCGCGGAAATCTATCCTCTTTTCGGAGATGAAGTAAAAGATTATCCTTTTTCTTTCCAGCGTGGCCTCGGTGCGTATGAGCTTCATCTGCAGGCCGCGTGCCATCACCCTTTCCCGGCAGAAATCAAAGGCCTCTTTTTCTATCCCGGCGTTTGCCCGGCTTTCCCGGATGTCCTCCTCCGAGGCCATCCTGAGCACCTTCTTATATTCCTTGGCTTCCTTTTGCTCCCCTGTTTCGGGAGCCTGGGACTTGCGCACAACCTTGCCGATGGAAAGCCCGAGCTCCGACTCCACGACAACCATGTCCCCCGGCTTGAGCGTCATCTCCCCGGTATCGAAATCATACAGTTTGCCGCACTGTTTGAACCTTATGCAGACGATCTCGGACATCTCTGTTTTATCCAGGCCTTTTCTCCGGGTGCGGCAGCAGCCTTTTAAGCATTCCTGCCGTATAGTTCCATAAAATGGATTTGTTGGGGTTATACACCAGACCTTCCCTGATCTCCGTAACCCCTCGATAACAATCTATTATAACTTCTTCTTCCGCAGTTTTGAAAATGGTTTTCAGCTCTCCGGGGACTTCCGGGCCAAGCATCAGCAGGTCTTCCCGCCCCGTAGTCCTGAGCACCAGCAGGTCCCTTAGAAAAAGCTCGAGCCCGTCCATGAAATCCTCTATCTCCTCCTTGTCCGCCCAGACGGGATTTTTGCTGCCGCCCGGCTTCGAAAAAAGCATCTCGTGCAGGGCTTTCAGGAAATCCTGTCTTTTTTTCAGGATGTCCGCACCCTTGCCATTGCCAATGACCAGCCCCGGCCTGCCCATGGAAAGGCCGATCAGGGACTGGAGCGTTTTCCCCTTTTTGTCCGGCTCCTTTATCCTGTCTTCAAGCAATAAGGCCATGTCCCTGCCGCAGAGGGGTTTGAAGCCGATCGCCTGGCACCGGGACCTTATTGTGTCGGGAAGCCGCTCCGGGGCGGAGCTTACAAGTATTATGACGCTTCCTGCCGGCGGCTCTTCAAGGCACTTCAGGAACGCGTTTGCCGCCTCTATTTTCATGAGATGGGCTTCATCCACTATGGCCACTTTGAAGCTCCCTTCATATGCGGAAAGGGAGAGCGCCTCTTCGAGGCTTCTTATTTCGTCTATCCTGATGACGCCTTTTTCCGGCCTGACCTCCAGAACATCAGGATGCATGCCGCCTTCAATGCGCCTGCATGGAGTGCAGCTTCCGCAGGCGTCCCCGTCCCCTTCCGCTGCCGTGCAATTCAGGGCCTTGGCAAAGTTCAGCGCGGCAAGGCGTTTGCCTATGCCCGAAGGGCCATGAAAGAGATAAGCGGAGGCCGCTTTCCGCTTCAAAACGGCGCTTTTCAGTATCTTTATCGCGCTTTCCTGCCCTATGACATCCTTTAACGCCATCAACTTAGGATACCATTTTTTACCCGGGTCTTTAGCCTGACCAATGTGCCCCGGCAGGTACGGCGGGCACGATGCGCATTTGACTTGTGGGGCCTGTGTGATAAGTTGGAATCAGGAGGTGATAAGATATGCCACATCATGCGGCGACGCACACAAGGGAAAAGAAGCATCAGCTCAAGCAGCTGGACTGCGGACCCGAATGCGGGTTCCTGATCAGAAGCCATGACGAAAAAGAGATAGTGGACGTGGCAAGGAAGCACGTGAAGCAGTTCCATGGCATGGACATGTCGGAGCAGGACATAAAGAAAGACATCGAAAACGTAAAGGAGTGAGGTCCAAAGACAAGGAGGGAGAAAAATTTTTCTCCCTCCTTGTCTTTATGCGCTTATCCGGTTAATTGCCATTCTTGTGCAATTTGTCATTCCGGCCGGATTTATTCCGGGTGCGAATAAAAACGGGCGGAATCGTGCTTTTGCATGGTAATGATTCCCGGCGCGCTTCGCTTGCGGGAATGACGTGCGTAAACCGGATAAGCATATATTTTTATTTTATTATTATCCCCGCGTATCCGACCACCTGGTCTTTATCGCCCGAGGCCGAGGCGCTGGTGTCGTAACTGACAAGCCGTCCTCCTTCTGCCCCCAGCATCTTTGCCGCGTACAGCATCAAGATGGCCGGGATGTACCCGCACATGGATATCCTGTTTTCGTTTATGGTCTCAAAGAGCCCCTCGGGGTCAAGCCCCAGGACCCTGTCTATGGCAAGCCTGTCTTTTTCCCTCGCGGTGGAATCAGGCACATAATGGCTCATGTCCGAGCTTACGACCATCAGGACGTCTTCTTTCTGGGAGCTTATGGCCCTTGCAAGCCCATGGCCCGCTTTTTCCAGATATTCGATGAGGCCGGGCATCATCGTCACCGGCACTATGGAGGCATCCGGCCTCAGGTGAGCGATGAAGGGCAGCTGCACCTCCAGGGAATGCTCATACTCATGGGCGGTCTCGTCCACGGTGAAAAAGGGCACCTCTTCAAGTATCCTCCCTGCCAGCTCCGCGTCCACGGGAAGAAGCCCGTTAGGCACTCTCCAGGCGCCCTCCGCCATCAAGGAGAACTGCGGACCGATGCCCGTGTGGTTTGGGCCAAGCAGGACTATCTTCCGGGGCATCTCCAGCCTGGAATACACGGAGCCCGCCACGCCTCCCGAATATATATAGCCAGCGTGAGGGCACAGGGCCGCTATGGCCTTCTCTTTTTTTTGGGAGGGTAGGAAGGAATCAAGCTGGGCGGAAAGCGCGCCAGGCGTGGAGGGATAAAACTGGCCGGCAACGGCGGCTGCTCTTGTTTTCATTTGAAAGCCCCCCTTCAGGCCATCAGATTAAATGAAACCAAATAAAATAAATTTCCTGCCTTATTATTCCATTTTTCATGCCTGATAAATTAATCAAATTAAAATTAAGGTTCTTCCGGGAATCCTGCAGGCGTGCAGGGAATTTTTTTATCATATTCGCTCGTTTGCCCTTCGGGCGCACCCGCTATTCCATTATATTTTACCCACCCTGTTTTCACGCGAGGGCCAGGACCCGCGTGGCCCTCTATGATGTGCGGGGGTCGGGTCCCCCCCACACAAAATTCCAAATTAAAAATCCCCCTCCGACTGATACGCATAGTCATCAGGGCTGAAGTCCATGAACCTTGTATATTTTGAAAGGAAGGCCAGCTTGACCCCGCCGGTGGGGCCGTTCCTCTGCTTGGCGATGTCCACGTTCACGACCTCGGTTTCGGGCCTCTCCTCGCCCTGGCCCTTTTTGTCCTTGTCGTCCCTGTAAAGAAACAGGATCACGTCCGCATCCTGCTCGATGGCGCCGGACTCCCTGAGGTCCGCCATGTTGGGTTTTCTCCGCTCCCTCTCCACCGCACGGTTGAGCTGGCTTAAGGCGATCACCGGCACGCCTATCTCCTTTGCGAGGGCCTTCAGGGAGCGCGAGATCTCCGATATCTCCTGGACGCGCTGCTCGTACCTGCCGTTTCCCCGCATGAGCTGAAGGTAATCAACCAGAATAAGGCTCAGGCCCCGCTCTCTTTTAAGCCTCCTTGCCTTCGCCCTCATCTCCAGGGCGGACATGCCGGAGGTCTCGTCTATATATATCGGGGCATCAAGGAGCTTACCGGCCGCGGCTGCCAGCTTCGGGAAATTGTTCTTCACGTATCCCCTGCGCACGGAGCCGGCATCCACCATGGCCTCGGCGCAAAGCATAGA
>JAKAJM010000090.1 GCA_021813765.1 Nitrospirota bacterium | reverse complement strand
CTCAGGGACTTAACAGCGGCTTAATGGGACACCAGATCGAGGCCACCAGAAAAAAATGTGCGAAAAAATCTTGACACTACCTAATAAGATTTGCCGATATCCGGTTAAGATACGGTCTACTCTCTTGGTGGAGCTTTAAACATTTCAGATTTTGCTGAGAAAGAAGAAGGTGATTTAAAAAAAAGAAGAGCTGTTTGGAGCAATTCGCCAATCGTGCGCAAATTATTTCCCTGCTCATTGAATTTTACATAACTCTGATGCGGGAAGACACCCGGCAAAAGCCCTTGTAACCTCTCGCAGCTTTTCAGGTTCGAATTCAATCCTTTGGTGGAGGCGGCGGGAATCGAACCCGCGTCCGAAAGCACTACACACAGACTTCTACATGCTTAGGCTGCCTATTTGAATTTCGGCCCGGGCCATGCGGGCAACCGCGCCCGGCCGTGGGCCTATCCCCCGTTTGGTTTTCATCTTCCGGCAGAGAGCCATCCGGAAGCCTATCCCGCTTCTTTCGTCCGTCCGGGCCGCGGGCCTTCCCGGAAAGACGCGCCGCTTTTAGTTAAGCGGCCAGTGCCAGTTCGTTATTGGCGTTTGTGTTTTTTCCATCTTTTTACGTGGTGATGGAGCCACGGCATGCCATCTGAGCCTCATGACCCCCGTCGAAACCTTTCGCCCCCTAAAAGCAAGAGAGTTAAAAAGAGTCACTGGGCCCTTTTAAGGGCCCTCTCAATCTGGCGGTTGGCTTCTTTTTCCTTCAAAGCCTCCCGTTTGTCAAAGAGCTTTTTGCCTCTCGCAAGGCCTATTTCTATTTTAACATAGGGCCCCTTGAAATACATTTTTGTCGGGATGAGCGTATAGCCCTTCTGCAGGAGCTTTCCCCTCAGGCGGTCTATCTCCCTTTTTTTAAGGAGGAGCTTCCGCGTCCTCAAGGGGTCGTGGTTCATGATGTTGCCATGGCTGTAAGGGCTGATGTGGCAGTTAAGCAGAAAGGCCTCCCCATCCTTGATAAGGACATAGCTGTCCTTGAGATTCACCTTGCCCTCGCGTATGGACTTGACCTCCGTGCCGACCAGCGAGATGCCGGCCTCATAGGTCTCATCAATGAAATAATCGTGGAACGCCTTCCTGTTTTCCGAAATGGACTTCATCGTCCATTTTAGCACGGAATCCTTTGGTCCGGCGCCCGTACATCTCTGTCACTTGCCGCACTTTAGGTTATAGATAGACCTTCTGAAGTCATCCACGTAGGGCTGAAGCTCCATGAGCCTGCATTTCATGTCCTCATCTTCCAGCCCGCCGGTCTGCTTCACAAAAAGGAGAAGGAGCACGGCCAGCTCGGCTGTCTTCTTCCTGATGCCCCACATCGGAGAATATCCTTTTAAGTAATTGCTGCCCCTGTGAGAGGCAAACTCCACCAGCCCTTCAAGCAGTTTGTCCACGCGCAGTCCCCCTTCCGGGCCCGTTTCCGAAAAAAGAAAAACAGGGCCGCTTTCCCTGCCCCCCTTGAACGCGCCAGCCAGACCAAAGACCAAAAAGCGTCTTTTCGCCTTCCCCATGTATAGGGCCGCGTCCCTGCCGACGCGTTTTCACGCATTTTTTGCCGCAAATTGGTTTATTTACTTCATAACAAAGATTAAATTGCAAATAATATGCCGGGGAAAAAGGAAACGGCAGGGCAGTTATGTTTTTTTATCTGCCCGGGGGGATACAGACGGACCCTGAAAACGGGCTCTCGGCCACACTGCCCACGGCGGTTATCCTGTAGGTGCCTGAGGTTGCGCCTGCATCCAGGTAGGAAGGTATGGACGAAAACCCGTCAGGCTCCCATTTGCCATTTATCTGCTTGTATATCCGGTAACCTGTCACCCAGGACTCCGGATTTGAGTTCCAGATAAGCCTGATGCCTTCAGCCGTTTTAAGGGCGGTGGGTGTTGCCGGTCGAGCAGGCACGAAATCAGATGGCCTTACCGTGACGCCGGAGCTGCCGCCTTCGTAAACGAACGGCCTTCCGAGCAGTCCTGAGACCGAATAGACCGTGACCGCGCCTGGATTCGGGGACGCATCGAACATATTTTGCGAAATAGGAGAGGCGTTCAGGAGCGTTTTCGACTTCGCCCCCGGAGCGCCCTGGTAAACATTGTAAAAAACATTCTTTCCGTTCCATTTCCCCTGGGCCTGCCATTTAAGCGTAACAAACTCATTGCCGATCTTAAAACGCAGCCCCGCGGGCGGGGGCGGAGGTGCAAGCGCGGGGACCTCTATGGAAGCGGGCATGCCTATCACGCCGGACCCGGATTCAGCCATTACCCGGAAATCATATGTCCTGCCAAAAACAATGGCCCGGGAATACGCGGCGGCAGTCACCTTCCCTATCATCCTGAAAGGCATCCCGGCCCGCCCTTTTTCAGGCGGGGTGCCTTTTTCATACCTCTCCTCAACAATAAAGTCTTTTATGGTTTCAGGACCGGCGTAAGACCAGGAGAGGGAAATAACGTTTTCCTTCTGGACGGCCTTCAAATTTACGGGGGGTTGAGGGGGCCGGAAGGCTTCCAGTGAAAGCGGGGTTTTATGCCCGCAGGAAGCAAGCGCCGCCAGCGCCGCGCACAAAAAAAAGAGAATTAAAAAATTTGAACCGGGCCTCACTTGCCCTTTTTTCTCGAAGGCGAAAGGCCCGTTTTCTTTTTGTGCGCCGCTATCTGTCTGGCCACTTCGGACGGCGCGGTGCCGCCCTGGCTTTTTTTGGCGGCAACCGAAGCCCGGGGAGTGATCACCTGGTAAACGTCCCTGTCAAACAGCCCGCTGAACGCCCTGTATTCCGCAAGGTCAATGTCTTCCAGCCTCTTGCCCTTGTTAGAGGCATAAAGGACGGCCCCGCCCACCACTCCATGGGCCTCCCTGAACGGCATGCCTTTTTTTACCAGGTATTCAGCCAGGTCCGTGGCGGTGGAAAAACCTTCTCCCGCGGTCTCCTCCAGCCTTTCCGTCCTGAAATCTATGGCCGGAAGCATCTGGGCAAGCACGTAAAGCACGGATTTCACAGTGTCTACGGTATCGAAAAGGAGTTCCTTGTCCTCCTGCAGGTCCCTGTTATAGGTAAGGGGGAGGGCCTTCATGACCGTGAGCATACCCATGAGATTCCCATAAACCCTGCCCGTCTTGCCCCTGGCAAGCTCGGCCACGTCCGGGTTTTTCTTCTGGGGCATGATGCTCGATCCTGTCGCAAAGGCATCCGGAAGCCCTATAAAGGAAAACTCCTCCGTGGACCAAAGGACCACCTCCTCCGAAAGTCTTGAAAGGTGCATCATCAGGATGGAAGCGCCGCAAAGGAACTCCAGCACAAAATCCCTGTCGGAAACTGAATCCATGCTGTTGGCTGAAACCGCTTCGAAACCCAAAAGCTGCGCGACATACTTCCTGTCTACAGGCAGCCCCGTGCCGGCCAGGGCGCAGGCCCCCAGCGGAAGCACGTTTATCCTCTTCAATGATTCCGCGAGCCTTGCGGAATCCCTGTCCAGCATCTCCGCATACGCCAGAAGATGGTGCGCCAGGAGCACCGGCTGGGCCCGCTGAAGATGTGTATAGCCTGGCATTATGACGCCGCTGTGCCTTTGTGCCAGGCTGGCAAGAGCGGCTTTGAGGCCTGCCAAGAGGCAAATGGTCTCCCTGACCTCGTCGCGCAGGTAGAGCCTCAGGTCCAGGGCCACCTGGTCGTTCCTGCTTCTTGCCGTGTGCAGCTTGCCGCCTGCAGGCCCTATATCCTCTATTAACGCGGTCTCTATGTTCATGTGGATGTCCTCAAGCTCCTGCCTGAAGACAAACCTGCCCTCCTCTATGCGGGAGGCTATGCGCGTGAGGCCGTCTATTATGAGCCTTGAGTCTTTTTTGGGGATGATGCCCTGTTTCCCGAGCATCCTTGAGTGCGCAATGCTGCCCTCTATATCATATTTCCAGAGCCTTTTATCAAAGGAAATGGATTCGGTGAACGCCTCGACCGCCTTGCTGGTGCCGCCTGAAAACCTCCCGCCCCAGGGCTTTTTGACTTTTTCGGTCTTTGACTGAATGGATTTTTTTGTTGTCTTTTTTACCGGCATAGTGGAAAAGAATAAAATTTCACGATGCTTGTGGTCAAGTTGAAATGTTTTTCGTGTTTTTCGGAACCTGTCTCAAAATCGGTTCCGAAGCGAAAGACACAAAATTGCGGCAGACAGGAGAACGGGGAATCGCCCGAGGCTGGTATGGTATATCATCGCAGACAAGGTCTTTTTATGTCATGCCCGGGGGTTTTAATCGGGCATCCATTCAACCTGGATTCCCGCCAAAAACGTGCGGGAATGACGTAAAGACGGAAACAATTTTAAGATATAGCTCCCCTCAGGCGCTTATGTCTGTAAGGCCTATCAGAATGCTTGGAGAACCGGTGCCGCCGTAAAACCGCAGGTCATCCCCTACCGCCTCCACGTTCCTGAAAAAGTCGAGCAGGTTTCCGGATATTACCGCTTCTTTTACGGGATGTGCAGGCTTTCCGCTTTCTATCAGCAGGCCGGATACGCCGATGGAAAACTCCCCGGACACGGGGTTCACCGTGTGCATGCCCATGGCCTCGGTTATGTACAGTCCTTTGCCGGCCCCTGCGAAGAGCTCTTCAAGCCTGACGGGTTTTATGCCCGAGGCTTCCTTCAGATAAAAATTAAGGGGGCCAACGGAAGGGAAAGACGCCAGTGACGATTTTACCGCGTTTCCCGTGGAGACGGCGCCGCCCCCGGATTTTTTGGCGGTATAGGTGTTATGCATGTAGCCCTTGAGCACGCCGGACTCCATCAGGGCCTTCCTGGAAGTGGGCACCCCCTCATCGTCAAACGGGGCACTGCCCAGACCGCGCGGCAGAAGTCCGTCATCGAAGATGGAAAGCGCCGGGCTTATTACCTCCTGCCCGAGCTTGCCCGCAAGCAGGGACTTGCCCTTCTGAACGGATTCCGCCGAGAGCATGGAGGCGAATATCCCCAGAAACTCGGAGGCCACCGAGTTGGCCACTATCACCGGGGCCTTCATCGGAGAGATGGTCTTTGCGCCAAGAAGCTCAATGGCTTTCAATGCAGCCCCCCTGCCAACCTCCGCAAAAAGTACGTCCTCGAGGAACGCGCTGCCCATGAAGTCCCAGCCCATCTGTGTTTCGCCCCCTTGGCCTTCGGCCACGGCCATGACCTGGGCGGTGGCGGAGGTGGAAGCATAACTGCCGGAAAAGCCGCTTGAGTTCACTATCAGCACCTCGCTTGAGGAAAACGATGTGGTAGCGCTCCTCACAAGCTTGATCCTTTTGTCCGCATCGCGCGCCCCCTGTTCAACCCTGGAGGCAAGTACAAAGGCTTCCTCCGTGGACATGCGGGCAACGGACTCGTCATATATCTCCGGCCTTGAGGCGAAAGGCAGGTTTTCGGGCAGCCCCAGAAAAGGGTCTTCCTCCGTGTGTGCGGATGCATCCAGGGCAGCCTTCACGATGCGCTCCAGGCCCTCCATCCCTGTGGAATAAGAAAAACCAAGCTTTTTGCCCTTTATCACCCTGAGGGCGCAGCCAATGTCCATCGAGGTCTTGACCGATTCGGGGGCCCCATCCTTGGACTCAGCGGAAACGCCCCTTTTCAGGCTCATGTATGCCTCGGCGGCGTCCGCTCCTCCATCCACGGCCATCCCGACCAGGCGGCGGGCCAAAAGTTCCATTTCCCTGTTGCCGGTTACAGTCATTTATTTTGCTTTTATCCCCTATGGAAATTTTATTTTTTTAGTTTTCCCATGTCCGTTCGGGCTGAGCCCGTTTTCCGTCTCAGTCCTCATAGTAGGTGGCGGAGGCCGTTTCGGACTCCCAGACGGTGACGGCCGAAAGGTGGACCTCGCCGTTCAGCTTCTTCTTTATAGAATCATATACCCATTTGGCGATGTTTTCACTCGAGGGGTTTTTTTCGGTAAACTGGAACACTTCGTTCAGGTAGCAGTGGTCCAGGGGCGCCACGCATTCTTTCAGGTATTTTTTAAGCACATGGAAGTCTATGGCCAGGTCTATCTCGTTTAGCCTTTCGGCAAGCACATGCACCTGCACCTTCCAGTTGTGACCATGAAGTTTTTCGCATTTCCCCCCATAGCCCCTCAGCTGATGGGCGGCGGCAAACGAAGATTCCACAGAAAGTTCATACATCAGTCTTATTGCTCCTTTTTGCAGGGCCCCAAGGGTTTTTTTAAGAAATTAATAAAGGGGGCCTATGTTGATTTTTTGAAAACTGCGATATATGGCAGGTTCCTGAACATGTTCGAATAGTCAAGCCCGTAGCCAACGACAAATTCATTGGGTATCCTGAAGCCCACATAGTCCAGCGGCACATCTACGATCCTGCGGTCCTTCTTGTCCAGGAGGGCGCATATCTTTAAAGAGGCCGGTTCTCTCTGAAGGAGGTGCTCCCTGAGGAAATTCAGGGTAAGGCCCGAGTCCGCTATGTCCTCAACCAGGATCACATGCTTGTCCTTGATGTCCTCCCTCAGGTCCTGGTGCATTTTCACTTCGCCGGTGGAGTCCGATCTCACGTAGCTCGAACAGGATATGAAGTCCACTTTTATGGGAATGCGTATATACCTAACCAGGTCGGAAAAGAACATGAAGGCGCCCTTCAGGATGCAGACCATGATTATCTCTTTGCCGTCATACTCCCTGGTGATCCTGTCCGCGACCTCACGGACCTTGGCCTGTATCTGCTCCACGGTGTAAAGCGGCTTGCCTATTACCATATGTTTCCGGAACGGTCCTCCATGCGGGAAATGGACAAATATTTATTTTTCTCAATGTATATTAACACATCAAAGCGGAATATTGAACGAAGAGGGAATACGGGAAAATGCTGCGGCCGGCCGAAGAAAAAACATTATTTTTCAGGCGAACCAGCCCCAATATGCGGCGGGGAGAGAGAGCTGCTTCTCCCCGCTTTTGGCTTTTTGGCCTTCAGCCGTTTTTTTTGTTGGTGGATATCCCAAGGGCCGCATAAGGCGGGCACCATCCCACAAGGCCCGTCAGGAGCGGCACCGCGCCAAGCAGCGCCCATGGGGACCTTGGGCCCATCACGGCAAGCGACAGGATGCCAAGCCCCGCTATGACCCTTATCACGCGTTCGGCCGGGCCGATGTTTTTTTTCATCTTTTCACCTCCGTGGGAGAATTTTTTTCAGTTCCATGCTTTTTTAGAATTTATAAAAAATGCGGTCCCATGTATGTGACTTTGTCACAAAAGGGGCTTAAGGGGCGAGGCTAAAATTTCTTCAGCCTGATGGTGTTTCTATGGAGCTCCAGGAGGCCCCTGCGCTCAAAATCCTTTAAAAGACGGCTCACGACCTCCCTGGAGGTCCCCAGGTCATTTGCTATTTTCTGGTGGGTGGTGTTCAAAACAGAGATATCAGATGACGGACCTGAGGAAACGGACCTTTCCCTCAGGTATTCCGTAAGCCTCTCGTCCATCCTTCCGAAGGCCACCTCTTCCACTAGGGCCATGACATCGCCAAGCCTTA
This sequence comes from Nitrospirota bacterium, assembly GCA_021813765.1. GTDB lineage: Bacteria > Nitrospirota > Thermodesulfovibrionia > Thermodesulfovibrionales > JdFR-88 > JAKAEG01. Next base: position 1,275 of record JAKAJM010000090.1, on the reverse strand, counting down.
TGCTTATAAGCGCAAATACGAACTCCCGCAGGTCCTCCGATGCCGCCATAAGGTGCCTGAACCTCGCGGCGTCAAGAAGCGCCACGCGGGTCTCCATGGATGCGGCGGCGTTAGCGGGATATCCCCCGCCCGAAAGTATGGAAGACGCGTTGAGGATGCACGTCTCGCCGGGGCCAAGGTCGTAAAGGGTGATCTCCCGTCCGTTTTCCCCGGTCTTGTATACCCTGATGCCTCCCGACAGTACAAATGCTATTGCGCGGCAGACGTCTCCCTGGGAATAGATGAGCGACCCGGCAGGTATCCGCTTCAGGGCCAGTTCGCCACGCAGCCCGTCCAAAAACCCCTTAAAAGCCGGAGGAAAAGAGCTTTCCATGTTCTAAGGATATTATAATTCATCGAAAGAAGCGCAAGCATGGGAAGCAGCGCCCTGCAAAATATTCCCTAAAGGTCATTTGGAAAGGTCTTTGAGCTGCGTCCTCGCCGTTTCCACAGCCTTTTTTACCTCGGAGTTGCCGGGCTCGAACCTCAAGACCTCTTCCCACCGGGAGATGGCCTCATGCAGTTTGCCTTTCCTGTAGCTTTCGAGGCCTCTTTTTGTAAGCGCGGCGCCACAGTCCCCTATCCTCTTTTCAAGATAGGCGGGTTTCACCGCCCATGGCTGAGCGAGCCTGTAATTGTCCGCCACCAGGTAATAAAGGCTTCCGGCCCTTCCGAAATCCCCTCTCACAAAAGAGGTTTCGGCGACCCCGTTTGCCGCCAGGAGCGCCTTCCTGCAGCCGGAAAGCAGGAGCCCGTTGCCAGGATGAAGCGAAAGGGCGCTCTTGTATTCCTCCACCGCTTTTTCATATAAGCCTTTTTCCATACTGCCGGTTGCCTCTCTTATGACCGGGCCCGGATCATACATGGCGGGAGGCGCGGCAGGTTTTTTCGCGGCCGGCGGAGTGACGGGGCTTACGGTCTTGACCGGCGAAGGGCCTTTTTCAAAGACCGCGCAGGAAGATAAAAGGAGATAAAAAAGCCCCATGGCTGAAAGTAGCCGGAATGAAACACTCAGGCGCGCCATCACATCAGATCCGGGAGCATGAAGCCTTCATGCTCGTTTTTGAAAGCTCTGACAAAGACATCCACCAGGCTGGGGTCGAACTGGGTCCCGGAGCACCGCAGTATCTCCTCAATGGCCTCCGCCTCCGAGCGGGACTTCCTGTAGGGCCTGTTTGATGTCATGGCGTCAAAGGAATCCGCTATGGCTATGATGGAGGCATGCAGGGGTATTTC
>JAKAJM010000089.1 GCA_021813765.1 Nitrospirota bacterium | reverse complement strand
CGGTGGGCGCCGGATCATTCGCCAGCCTGTAGACCGCCGGTATCTCCTCCTGGTTACGCTTCGTGAAAGAGGAGTTGATTATGAACTCGATGCCGTGTTTCCTGAAGAGCCGGGCAGCGTTCGTTATCCCTGCAAACGCCCCCTCCACGCTCCTGAAGTCATCATGCACCGCCTCGGTGGAGCCGTCCAGGCTCAGAGAGACTATCCTTATGCCGGAGTCCTTTATCTTTCCGCATATCTCGTCCGTAACGAGCATGCCGTTGGTGGCCAGGCACATCCTGAGCCCAAGGCCCGTACCGTGCCTTGCGATATCGAAGACGTCATTTCTCAAAAGGGGCTCTCCGCCGGACAAAACAACGACAGGCTTGGCATAGGAGGCGATGTCCCCAAGCACCCTGTACGCTTCTTCCGTCGTGAAATCCGGATGCCCCTTGATCTCCGCCTCGGAAGAGGAGCGGCAGTGCACGCACCTCAGGTTGCACCTCCTGGTTATCTCCCAGGCTATCCATTTAGGGGCAAATTCCATGACGGACTATTATACCTTTATTTCCACCCGTTTTTCATGAGGCAGCCCCGCTTATATTGATCCTTCCCGCTTTTCTGAAAAGTCCGTCTCCGCTTTTTAAAGACCGTCCAGACTTTCAAACGGTTTGCCCTGCGGGCTCTCCCCAGATGTAATGCTCCAACCTCTCAAGCAGCGGGCCCAGGGTGGAGGGGTCGCGGGCGGATATCGTGAGGGCCCCGTATCTGGTCCTGAGCGCTGCGGCCTCCTGCCCGGGAACCATGTCTACCTTGTTGAAAACCAGAAGCCTCGGTTTTTTTGAAAGCCCGAGGTCCTCCAGTATCTTGAGAACGGAGTCTATCTGCTGGGGGAACCTGGGGTTTGATGCGTCCACAAGATGCAAGAGAAGGGTTGCGTCCTCCAGTTCCTCAAGCGTGGCCCTGAAGGCCGCCATGAGGTCTTTGGGCAGGTCCCTGATAAAACCCACGGTGTCGGTTATGATAAGCTCCCTCTCCCTTGGGAACCTGATGCGCCTGCTTGCCGTGTCCAGGGTGGCAAACATCCTGCCTTCCACGGTGGTGGAGGAACGGGTGAGGGTATTTAAAAGGGTGGATTTGCCCGCGTTCGTGTATCCCACTATGGAGACTATGGGCAGGCCCTTCTCTACCCTCCTTTGCTTCCTCTGCTTTCTTGCCAGTGAAAGCGCCTTGAGCTGGCGTTCCAGAAAGTGGATGCGGTCCCTTACGCGGCGGCGGTCTATCTCCAGCTTGCTTTCACCGGGCCCCCTTCCGCCTATGCCGCCCATCAGCCGCGACATCGCGGTGCCCTTGCCGGTAAGCCTTGGAAGGAGGTATTTAAGCTGGGCCAGCTCCACCTGGACTTTGCCCTCGCGCGTCCCTGCCCTCTTGGCAAAGATGTCCAGAATAAGCTGGGAGCGATCTATGACCTTGAGCTCCGTGAGATCGGTGATGGATTTTATCTGGGAAGGACCCAGGTCCTGGTCGAACACAAGTAGCGTAGCCCCCTTATCCAGGGCGTCTATCACAAGGTCTTTTATCTTCCCTTCACCCATCAGGTACTTTGGATTTACCTCCTTGAGCCTCTGGATGACCGTCCCTAGCACAAGTACCCCGGAAGAGCCGGCGAGTTCCTTAAGCTCCTCCATGGATTCTTCGAGCTCGTATTTTGGCCTGGCGGATACGCTTATGAGAATGGCCCTTTCCCTTTTGTCCGTCTGGTCAAATTCAAAGAGCCGTTGCCTCTCCATCTCGCCCTCCAGCGCGGAGACGAACTCCCCGAAATCAAAAGCCCCATGTCCCCCGGCAAGATACCCCGTGTCAGGGAAATCCATGATCTCGATCTTTTTCCGGTCTTCCCCTGTTGGCAGCAGATGGGCCATCTGCACCGCTCCAGGCTGGCCGTCAGCACGCACCGCTATGGCCGCTATCAGGTCCAGCCTGAGGAGGGCAAGGTCCGTAAGGTCATCGCGCGTGAGGTTTTTGTCTTTCAGGTGCGTGTGTATAAGCCGCAGGCCCCGCAGGGCCTTTCTGCCCAGAGGATGGTCTTCAAGAGATGGTATGAATATGCCCCCGGAGTCCCCGACCATCACCTGCAAAACGGTCCCGCGCCTGTTTATGAGGACGCCAATCTGCCTGCCAAGCGTGGAGGAAAGAGCCGCAAGCTGCCTTGCGAGCTCCAGGGTGACGACAGCGGAGGAGGGCACTTTCCTGCGGGACAGCCTTTCAAGCAGGTGGAGTTCGCTTCCCTTGAGGCCCGATGTATTGCCGGATATGGGGGGTATTTTAAAGGCTCTCTTTCATGCGGTTTTTCTCTTTTCATTTTATCACATAACATTTTTTGAGGCGGGCGGCACTGCCGGGTCTGCGTCAGATTTTTTTGTGTAGCTGGTATCTGCCTGTTCCTGGAGAGAAGCGAAGAGCGGACGGATACCGGCCGGCCGCATCTTGACAAGGTTTGTTATTCGCTCTTAGCGGCAACTAAAAAGAGCCGCTTGCTTACGCCCGGAACTGCCGCTGAACGGAAGGAGCGGGCAGATGCCCCGCCCGTGCCCCATGAATCTGACGCAGACCCGCACTGCCAGGCCGGGATTTCAGGCAAGCCGGAAAAGATCATTTCAGGCCCGAATGCAACAAAGCATCAGGTGGACATCCGGAAACAATAAAAATAAAATAAAGCCGGAAACCTTTTTGAAATACTTAAAGGAAGAAGGATTTTTCCCCGTGAAACATTTTCTGCTGACTCTTTTCTTTTTTTGCATACTGCCGATGCTATTTTTTGCAGGAGGGGAAAAGGCTTGCGCCGCCGGAGATAATGTTGCCGAGGCCGCCAACCCGTGCTCGGCCTCAAGCCCGTCCGCCCTGCTTTCCCTTCTTGACCGTCCGACCTTCTCTGACAGCGCCTGCGCGGCCCCGCTTGGGCATGCCGTTTTGGAACTGGGCTTCATGCACGCAAGCGTCAGGGGCGAGGGTGGCGGCACGGCTGACAACTATCCGGAGGCCGAACTGAGGTTCGGGCTTCCAGGCTCAAACGAGTTTAAGATCCTTGCTCCCGATTACAACAGCCAAAGGGCGGGCGTCCCGGAGGAAGCTACCTCCGGGCTTTCGGCCACCGCCATCGGATTCAAACACGAGCTTGGCTATACCGGCAAATGGCTTGGCTCGGTGGAGGCCATCCTGACCCTGCCTTCTGGCAACGACGCTTTCGGCAGCCGGGGCCCTGGGGCCACATTCAACGCAATAGCCGCCTGCTCCCTCACTGACCAGATCGGGCTGTCGTTCCAACTGGGCGTAAGCTCCCAGACAGACCCGGTTTCGCAGGGAGGCGGGCGCTTCACGAGTTTCAACCAGTTTTTTACTGCCACGTGGGACCCCGCAGAACGGCTGCAGTTCTATGGCGAGTTCTATGGCCAGACAAAAACGGCCAGTGACGAGGGGTCTGGTTATAACTTCGACGGCGGCATTCAATATCTCGTCTTCCGCTGGTGGGAGGTGGACGCGGAGGAAGGCGTGAGGCTGACCGGGAGCCTGGGCGGCTTCACCCATTACTATGGTGCGGGCATGGGCTTTTTGTTTTAGAAAACAGACCGCCTTCCTTGCCTTGTCCCCCCAGAAAAAGCGGAAAGGTGATGTTCTTTTTGCATGGGCGCAAACACTGCGGATGTTAAAATAAAAAAACGGCACGGGGAAAAATGGAAACGACACTGAATATTCAGACTGAAGCAGGGAAAGAAAAAGCTTCTTTCTACCGGTGGGCGGCCGCTCTTGCCGTTATCACCATAGTTTATAACCTTGCCGAGGGGGCGGTCTCGGTCATTTTGGGCTCACGGGGCGGCACTGTTACACTTTTCGGGTTCGGGGTGGACTCATTCGTGGAGGTGATATCGGGCATCGGCATCTGGCACATGGTCCGCAGGATGAGGCAAAACGGCCAACAGGGCCAGGACATGTTTGAAAGAAATGCGCTCCGGCTCACTGGGTGCGGCTTTTACATTCTCACCGCCGCGCTGGCCGCCACCTCGCTTCTGAACATCCTTGGCGGACACAAGCCGGAGACCACTTTTTGGGGTGTCGTCGTGTCTTTTCTTGCCATCATTGCGATGTGGACGCTTATACATTTCAAGGTGAAGGCAGGCAGGCGGTTCAATTCCCAGGCCCTCCTTGCAGACGCCGCATGCAGCAGGGCGTGCCTGTATCTTTCTTTTGTCCTTTTGGCTGCCAGCGTCGGCTATGAATTGACCGGAGTTGGCGTGTTCGATTCCCTCGGGGCTCTGGGCATAGCGTTTTTCTCCTTCAAGGAAGGGCGCGAGGCTTTTGAGAAGGCAAAAGGCAAGACGTGCGGCTGCGGCGGAAAAAGCTGCGGCCAGGCCATATCGCTCTGAAGAAAGACCACAGACCCTTAAAAGAGGCATAGTGAGAACGATCAGGCTGACACTGGAATATGACGGCACCCGCTATGCCGGATGGCAAAGCCAGAAGAAAATGCCCTCAAGCGCCACGGGGCACGGCATCCGCACCATACAGGAGGAAATAGAGGCCAGGCTTAAGCGCCTGATTGGGCAGGAGGTACCGGTTATCTGTGCCGGCAGGACTGACGCCGGCGTTCACGCCCTGGGGCAGGTTGCCGCCTTCCGGGCGGCAGCAGGGCCCCATCTTCCGCCGGATGTCCTGAAAAAAGCCCTGAACGCGATGCTCCCTGAAGACATACGGATATTGGAGGCGGCCGACTGCCCCGCAGACTTCCACCCCAGGCATGACGCTGTTAAAAAAACCTATTTCTACCTTATCGCAATGACGCCTTATCCGCCGGTCTTCATGAGGCGGTATGCATGGGGCATACCCTGGCGGCTCGACCTTGAGGCCATGAGGGAAGCTTCCGCTTTTATTACTGGAAAAAAGGACTTTTCGGCCTTCAGGGCCTCCGGGTGCGGCTCAAAAACGCCGGTAAAGGAGGTCTTTTCCATCGAGATAACCGGGATGGAAGAGATAAGTTTTTTGACGGCGGGCCTCAAAGGAGAGTTTATCAGGATAACCATCACGGCAGACGCCTTCCTGAGACACATGTGCAGGAACATAGTTGGCACGCTGCTACTTGCCGGAAGGGGCCGGATAGAGCCCGGCGCCCTCAGTCGGATAATAGAGTCCGGGGACAGGAGGCTTGCGGGCCCCACAGCGCCCGCGCTGGGCCTCTTTCTGGAGAGGGTATATTATTAAAGCCCTGACTCCCGCTCCATGGCTTCCATTACCTCTCGCCTCTCCTGGTCCTCTTTGCAGTAGATGGCAAAGGGCATCACCTTAAGGCGCTCTATGTCTATCTCCTCGCCGCAGTCCTCGCAGATGCCGTATGTGCCTTCGGAGAGCTTCCTTAACGCCTCATCTATCTTGGTCAGGTTCTCGCGATGGGTGCTCAACTGCTTGAAGCTTATGTCCTCTGAAAGGTCCACTACCGACCAGTCCCCGTCATCCAGGGCAGTCTCGACAATCTGCCTGTTTTCCCCGCTGATGATCCTGCTTATCTCCTTCTTAGCCTCGCCCAGGATCGCGCCTCTCTGTGAAAGGAGTTCCTTCCTTAACTGAAAAGTCCTGTCGGAGAGCGCCTCCTCCAATCCCTTTTTTTGATCAGACGCGCTCTTGGCCTGCGCCTTTTCATTTTCCCTTGCGGCGGGCTTTTCCCTGCCGGAGGACTTTCCATGGCCGGCGGAATGGGACGGCTTGCTTTTTTCAGCGGCCTTCGGCGCCGGAACGGATTTCACTTTTGGCTTTTCGTCTTTTTTAGAGGGCATAATTTATTTTTTCTCCTGCTGCGCGGTGTCGTTCTCCTTATATATCTCCTGTATGCTCTTTATCTTGATGCCGGCCTGCTGCAGCGCCTTTTGTATGTCGACAGCCTTCGCGTCCTCAACCTTCACCATGAAGTTGGCTTTCATGACCCCTTAAACCTCCATTATCTCTTTTTCCTTTATGTGCAAAAGATCATCGACCTTCTTGATGTATGCGTCGGTAGCCTTCTGTATCTCATCGATGGTCTTTTTCACCTCGTCCTCGCTTATGTGCTGGTCCTTCTCGAGCTTTTTAACGTGCTCGTTCATGTCCCGGCGGATGTTCCTCATCGCGACCTTCGTCTCCTCCGCCCTTTTCTTCACCACCTTCACCAGCTCCTTCCTGCGCTCCTCCGTAAGTGGGGGCACCGGAAGCCTTATGGACTTGCCGTCGTTTGCCGGCGTAAGGCCAAGATCCGACTTCAGGATGGCGCGCTCTATCTCCGGCACCATCTTCTGCTCCCATGGCTGGATGACTATGAGGCGGCTCTCCGGCACGGAAAGGGCCGCGACCTGCTGCAGGGGGGTCGGGACATTGTAATAATCGACCGTTATACCCTCAAGTAGGGCAAGCGACGCCCTGCCTGTCCTGACGGAACCGAACTCCTTCCTGAGGGCTTCTATCGCGCCGTCCATCTTGTGCTGGAGCTTGTCTTTCAGTGCCTTGTCCATATCATTCTTTCAGGGTCCCTTTTACGTACTCCCTTCCCCCATATCACTCTATTATAGTGCCTATTTTTTTGCCCGCAATAAGTCCGGTAATATTGCCCTTCCCTTTGAGATTAAATACCACAATGCGCATGTGGTTGTCCATACATAAAGTGATGGCGGTGGAGTCCATCACCTTGAGCCCCTTCTTTATGACGTCAAGATAGCTGATCTTGTCGTACTTCCTGGCCTTGGGGTCTTTCACGGGGTCCGCGGTGTATACGCCGTCCACCTTGGTAGCCTTGAAGATGACGTCCGCGCCTATCTCCATGGCCCGGAGGGCCGCCGCCGTGTCGGTGGTGAAATAAGGGTTGCCTGTCCCTGCGGCAAATATCACCACCCTGCCTTTTTCAAGGTGTCTTATGGCCCGTCTTCTTATATACGGTTCGGCAAGCTCGCGCATTTCTATGGCGGTCTGGACCCTTGTGGGTATGCCCTGCTTCTCCAGCGCGTTCTGGACGGCAAGAGAATTTATCACGGTAGCCAGCATTCCCATGTAATCCGCCGAAGAACGCTCTATGCCCTGGGCCGAAGCCTCCACACCCCTGAATATATTGCCGCCGCCTATGACAAGGGCTATCTGGGCACCCGCCTTTATCGCCTGCCCGACCTCGCCAGCTATGAAGTCCACCGTCGCCGGGTCTATGCCGTAGGTGCGGGAGCCCATCAAAGCCTCGCCCGAGAGCTTTATCAGCAGCCTTTTGAAAAGCGGAGGTTTTTGCCTTTTATTTTGCTGTTTCGCCAAGCTGGTACCTTGTAAAGCGCCTTACCAGGATGTTCTCTCCGACCTTGGCCACCTTCTCGGTGATAAGGTCCTTTATCTTCTTCTTGCCCTCGGGGTCCTTCACGAATACCTGGTCCAGAAGGCATATCTCCTCATAAAATTTTTCGAGCTTACCCTGTATTATCTTCTCCACGACGTGCTCGGGCTTGCCCTGGACCTGCGTCTTATAGATCTCCGTCTCGCGGTCTATGATGTCCTGCGGGACTTCCTCCCTCTGCAGATATTGCGGGCTGGCCGCGGCCACGTGCATCGCTATGTCCTTCACAAGGTCCTTGAAGTCCTCCGTGCGGGCGACGAAGTCCGTCTCGCAGTTAACCTCCAGAAGGACGCCTATCTTGTCCATGTGTATATAGGAGCCCACCATGCCCTGCGAGGCCGTGCGCGCCGCTTTCTTCTGCGCAGTGGCTATGCCCTTGCGCCTGAGGGCGTCCACCGCCTTTTCCATGTCCCCGCCGGTCTCCTCAAGGGCCTTCTTGCACTCCATCATTCCGGCGCCGGTTTTTTCCCTGAGGTTCCTGACAAGCTCCGCCGTGATCATTGAGCCCCCCCCTCAACGGCCGGAGATGCGGCTTCCACCGGGGTGGCAGCTTCCGCCTGGACGGCTTCGGTGGCCGCGATCTTCTCCTCTATCCTGGCCTCTTCGGCCTTTTCGGAGGTCTTCTTGTTGTATATGTCCCTGCCAGCGATGACCGCCTCGGCCATCTTGGAGGCTATAAGCGTTATGGCCCTTATGGCGTCGTCGTTGCCGGGTATTACGTAATCTATCTCGTCAGGGTCGCAGTTGGTGTCCACTATGGCGACTGACGGGATGGAGAGTTTCTTTACCTCAGCGACCACAATCCTTTCCTTCCTTGGGTCCACGATAAAAATGGCCCCGGGAAGAGCCGGCATGTCCTTTATGCCGCTCAGGTATTTTTCGAGCTTGCCCCTCTCCTTCTCAAGGCGGGATATCTCCTTCTTGGTAAGCCGGTTGTACGTGCCGTCCTCCCGCATCGTCTCTATCTTCCTGAGCCTCTCGATGCTCTTTTTGATGGTCTTGAAATTGGTGAGCATGCCGCCAAGCCAGCGCTGGTTGACATAGTACGCGCCGGCCTTCCTGGCCTCTTCGGCTATCGAGTCCTGTGCCTGCTTTTTGGTCCCAACAAAAAGGATGGGCTGGTTGGTCGCGGCCACGTCCCTTATGAAGTTGTAAGCGGATTCCAGCCCCTTCAGGGTCTTCTGAAGGTCGATTATGTAGATGCCGTTTCTCTCGCCGAAGATGTAACGCTTCATCTTCGGGTTCCACCTTTTGACCTGGTGTCCGAAATGGACGCCGGCTTCAAGGAGCTCTTTCATCGTTGCTACCATTTGCCTTACTCCTCCTTCGCGGTTTTACTTTCCCTCCGCCCTCGTCCCTGCACCCCTCAAAAGGGGACCCGGCAAGGGTACGATTTTACGGGCGTGTGTAAGTTAGCTTTATACTTTAGCATGCAAACCTCTTTTTTACAAGATTAATAAAGGATTTTTTGGTAAAATGGGCGAGCGGAACAAGACAAAAACCAAAGGTCCTTACATTCGATGA
>JAKAJM010000088.1 GCA_021813765.1 Nitrospirota bacterium | reverse complement strand
CCAGTCCAAGTCCGGTGCCCCCAAGCTCCCTTGAGCGCGATGGATCAACCCTGAAAAACCTTTCTCCGAGCCTTGGAACGAATTTTTTGGGCACGCCTATGCCGGTGTCCTGCACCACAAGGACACAGGAATAATTCTCCCCCTCCCTTGCCCGGACAACCACCCCCCCCGAATCCGTATATTTCACGGCATTGTCCAGGAGATTGGAAAGTATATGGGTGAACATTCCGGGGTCGGCCTGGATGGAGTGGCACTCATCGGCCACATCCGATCTCACATAAATTCCTTTTGCCTTCGCCTTCTCCTCGTAAAGTGCGATCACTCTGCCCACCACATCGGCCAGCGGAAGGCCTTTTTTCTCGATGGTCATGGCCCCGAACTCTATCTTCGAGAGCTCTATCAGGTCCTTTATGATCTGCTCCATCCTGCCTACCTGGAAATCTATCACCTTCAGGAACCGCGCCAGGTCCTCCCTGTCATCCATCGCACCATCCAGAAGGGTGTCCACGTAACCCTTTATCGCGGTGACAGGCGTTTTAAGCTCGTGAGAGACGTTGGCAACAAAGTCCTTGCGTATCTCGTCGATCCTTTTGTCGGCCGTGACATCCCTGAACACGACCACCTGTCCGGCATACTGTCCCGTCTCTGTGTCCGTGAAGGGTGTAGAGGTGACCTCAAGGAATTTTGAGTTGAATGCCAGTGTCTCCCTGTCCCCGGCACTGTTGTCCCTCGCCCTGGCCAGGAGCTCTCCCAGCCCGGTCACGTTCACCGATTCGGCCAGCCCCTTTCCGAAAGCCGCATGGCTCTTCAGGTATAAAAGGTTTTCAAGGGAGGGGTTCATCGACCTTATCCTGCCCCTTGAATCTATAAGCGCGATGCCGTCCGGAATGTTCTTAAGGAGCACGGAGAGCCTGTTTTTGCAGGCCTCGCTCTCACGATTTTGCTCCTGCATGTTGGCGGCAAGCACGCTCAGGTTATACAGGACCTTTGAAAACCCCTTGCTGCCTTTCAGGTAATAACGCCGGCCAAGGCCCTCGCCCCCTTTTGCAAGGCCCTCCACGAACTTATCCAACTGTAAAAATCTCCGGTAAAGAAGCACCCCCCTGGTGGCCAGCCCGGCCAGCGCCAGCCCGGCAATAACTGCAGCGGCTGCCATCATGGCGCAGCAGCCTTCTCTGAGAAGTAATACCCCACTCCTCTTTTTGTCATTATGTAGCGGGGGTTCGAAGGGTCGTCCTCAATCTTTTCCCTCATTCTCCTTATGTGGACGTCCACCGTCCTTGGCTCGACATAGGATTCATTGCCCCATACCGCATCAAGGAGCAGATCGCGGCTGATGATCCTGCCTGGCCGCTGGACCAGGTATAAAAAGAGCTTGAACTCCACTGCGCTTAAATCCAGACGGCGGCCGGCTTTTTGCACCTGGTATTTGCCAGTGTCGACGACAAGGTCTCCCACTTCGATTATCTGCTCGGCGGCCGGGCCGGCCTTTGCGGTCTCATACCGCCTAAGGACCGATTTGACGCGGGCGATCAACTCCCGGGTGCTGAAGGGTTTGGTTATGTAGTCGTCCGCCCCAAGCTCGAGCCCCAATACCTTGTCTATCTCCTCGGAGCGGGCTGTAAGCATTATCACCGGCGTTTCGCGAACGGCTTTTTCCCGGTCGCTCCTTATAATCCTGCAAAGCTCCATGCCATCGATGCCAGGCAGCATGAGGTCCAGTATCACCAGCCCGAGCCTTCCCTCCCGTATCCTTTTGAGGGCCTGCACGCCGTCCTGGACCGCTTCCGTTACGAACCCCTGTTTTTTAAGGTTGTATTCTATGATCTCACGTATATCTTTTTCGTCCTCTACTATCAGGACCGCCTTATCCATCCGTCTCCTCTGATACCCAAGGGATGCCCTCGTAAAAAAAACGCGGGCGTTTGCGCTGCATGGGGCCTGGATGATATCATATCATTATATATGCCTCTTCATGCCACAAGATGGCAACAGTCGCGCGGAAATCATCATCCTGAACGTGCAGGCCGTTCCGGGGAGCGGGCCCTTCCCGGCCCCGGAAGCCATATAAACAATTGTCTCATTTAAATAACCAGAGGGCGTACAATTGAAATATCCGGGGTTTCAAGCGGGCATCCGTATTCAAAAAAACCGATTTTTTACAGTCTTTTATTGACTTTTAACACGTCAGAGGGGTATTATGTTTTTAGGAAAAGACTCATAAACCCGGATAAATTAAGGAAGGGTTAAAAAAGGAAGGAAAGCGATGTTTGAGAAGTTCACCGAACGGGGAAGAAAGATCATAATCTATGCCAAGGAAGAAGCGGAAAAACGCCAGAACGATTATTTAGGCACTGAGCACCTGATCCTGGCGCTCCTTAGAGAAGAGGACTCCCTTCCTATAGTGATCCTTAAGAAAATGGGGCTCACCACGGACGAACTGCGGATGGAGGTGGAAAGGAACATCCCGGCCGGCACGAACGTGCACACGTTTGGGGACGTGCCGTTTACGCCAAGGGCAAAGAAGGTCCTGGAACTGGCCGTGGAGGAAGCGAGGCTTCTTGGCCATAATTACATAGGAAGCGAACACCTTCTTTTGGGCCTCATACGGGAGGACGAGGGGATAGCCGGGAAGATCCTGCGCAATTTCGGAGCAAATCTGCTTGGTGCAAGGCAGCTTACGATAAATCTTTCCATGAAGGCCTACACCCAGCCAAAAGACAAAAAGAGCACAACTCCCGCACTTGATGAGTTCGGAAGGGATTTGACCCAGATGGCCAGGGACGGCAAGCTGGACCCGGTGGTAGGCAGGGAAGACGAGATCGAGCGCATCATGCAGATACTTGGCCGCCGGATAAAAAACAACCCCGCCATAATCGGAGAGCCCGGGGTGGGCAAGACCGCCATAGTGGAGGGGCTGGCCCAGAAGATAGTTTCAGGGGACGTTCCTGAAAACCTGCTTGGCAAACGCATAGTCGGGCTGGACCTTGGAGCGCTCATCGCGGGCACCAAGTACAGAGGGCAGTTCGAGGAACGCCTGAAGGTTGTGATGAAGGAAATATCGCAGTCCGTGAACGTCATATTGTTCATAGACGAGTTCCACACTATCATAGGCGCAGGCGCTGCCGAGGGATCGGTGGACGCCTCCAGCATGCTGAAGCCCGCCCTCTCTCGGGGCGAGATACAGTGCATAGGAGCCACCACCCCCAATGAATACAGGAAGTACATCGAAAAGGACGGTGCGCTTGAGAGGCGGTTCCAGCCGGTCTACATGGAGCCCCCGCAGGTCGAAGAGGCGGTAGGCATCCTGGACGGTCTGAAGAACCGCTATGAGGCCCATCACAAGGTCAAGTATGATGACCAGGCTCTGGAAGAGGCGGTAAAGCTCTCGGACCGCTACATAACCGACAGGTTCCTGCCTGACAAGGCCATCGACGTTATAGACGAGACCGGAGCAAGGCTTAGGCTTAAGAGGTACATACCCCCTGCCGAGCTTAAGGAGCTGGAAAGCGAGCTCTCAAGGCTTGCCAAGGAGAAAAACCTCTATGTGCGGCTCCACGACCTCGAAAAAGCGTCTGAGCTCCGGGCCGAGGAAGACCGCCTGAAGAAGCTTTACGACCAGCTCAAGACCCAGTGGAGGGGCAACCTTCAGAAGGAAGTGCCGGTTGTCACGGAAGAGGATGTGGCGTACACCGTAGCCAAGATGACCGGAATCCCGCTGATCAAGCTCGAAGAAAAAGAGTCAGACAAGCTCCTGAGGATGGAAGGAGAGCTGCACAAACGCATAATCGCCCAGGACGAGGCCATAAAGGTCATCGCCAAGGCGGTGAGGAGGTCCAGGGCCGGTCTTAAGAGCAGGCGTAAGCCGATAGGCTCGTTCTTCTTCCTGGGGCCCACAGGGGTGGGCAAGACCGAACTGGCCAAAGCGCTGGCAGAGTTCCTGTTCAATGACGAGAACGCCCTGGTGAAGGTTGACATGTCCGAGTACATGGAGAGGTTCAATGTCTCCAGGCTCACTGGAGCGCCTCCGGGATACGTGGGATACGAAGAAGGTGGACAGCTTACGGAAAAGATACGCAAGCGCCCCTACTCCGTGATCCTGTTTGACGAGATAGAGAAGGCGCATCCGGATGTCTTCAATATCCTCCTGCAGGTGCTTGATGAGGGCGTGCTTACGGACAGCTTTGGCCGCAGGGTCGATTTCAAGAACACGGTCATCATAATGACCTCCAACCTGGGGGCAAGGACCATCGAGAAGGCCGCCCCGCTTGGGTTCAAGGCCGGCACAGTCGAGGCGGAATACCAGGCGATGAAGACAAACGTTCTCGACGCCCTGAAAAAGACCTTCAATCCCGAGTTCTTAAACAGGGTGGACGAGATCATCGTCTTCCATCAGCTTGAAAAGGAGCAGCTGTTCAAGATAATAGACCTGCTTGTCTCGGAGACGAACAAGCAGCTCGTTGAGCAGGAGTTGCTGGTAGAGCTGGCGCCAGAGGTGAAGGAGTGGCTGATAGAGAAGTATTACCAGCCTGCCTATGGAGCAAGGCCGATGAGGCGGGCCATACAGAAAGAGATCGAAGACCCTCTTTCCGAGGAGATCCTCAAGGGCAAGTTCAAGGAGGGCACGAAGATAAAGGTCATGATCGAAGGCGGAGCGCCTGTTTTCCTGGCCGCAGAAGAAAACGTGCTTTCAAGCGTAAACTGAAAAAGAGACACCAAAAAAGGATGCGGGAAGCAGCGCCGGGAGTACTTCTGGCGCTGCTTCCCGCATTTTTGCTTTTATTTCTTTCTTCCTGCAAGGCCGGCGGACCGGGACAGGCAAGCGCCCCCGGGCGGCAAGAGCAAACGCGGGCAAACGGCCAAAAAACCTCCGGCTATTCGCCAACTACAGTGGGTGCCCCGGCGCCGCAGATCACCGTCTATGACCCAGCGGGGCATCCCCTCAAGTTATCCGACCTGCGGGGCAATGTTGTCATAATAAACTTCTGGGCCACCTGGTGCAGCACCTGCGCCATGGAAAAACCCCTGCTAAACCGTTTTTATTCCGTTTTCAGAAAATACCCCCATTTCAGGCTGATAACTGTGCTATATAACGATTCTGCTGACAACGCCAGGGCCTATCTCGCAAAACATTCATACCATCTGCCGTTTTACACGGACCCTGGCGATCGGGCTGCAGCGGCCTATGGGCTCACGGGAGTGCCGGAAAACTACGTTGTGGACAAAAGAGGCATCCTCCGGGGCAAGGCCATCGGCCCGGTCAGCTGGGACGACCCCGGGGTTTCGGCTTTCATCAAAAAACTTTTAAAAGAAAAAGAATAAGAATTTTTTAAAAAATGGGCTCAATCAGGCCCCCACAGAGGGTGATGCTCTTTGCCGGGCTGCTTTACTGCGATACGGGGCCGCTCCTGGCGGCCATTGACGCCTTGAAGAAGCTCCATGGCCCTCTTTTTTTTGAGACCGCTCCCTCCTCCTGGCACTCCGGATATTATGCGGATGAGTTTGGCTGCAACGATGTAAAAAGGAAATTCCTCTTTTTCGAGCGGCTTATTTGCCCCGGCCGGCTTGCGGACATAAAACTAAAGACAAACGGGATCGAATCCGCCCTTTCGGAAGGGAAAAAAAGAAAGGTCAACATAGACCCTGGCTATATCACTCCTGCAAGGATAGTGCTTGCCAGCACAAAGGACTACTCGCACCGCGTTTATCTGCAAAAGGGCATCTACGCGGAGGTAACCATGCTTTGGAGCCGGAAAGAAAAAACCTTCGTGCCCCATATCTTCACTTACTCCGATTTCAGGGACGAAGGAAATATCATGGTCTTCTCCCGGATGCGAGACGAGCTACAGGCCAGGCTGCCCGCAGAACCTCTACGGTCCGGGGACTGCAAGTAAATAAAAAATCTCCGGTTACAGGTAAATATTCACACGGACCCGGGTTGTCAGAAGCTCAGGCCGCTTTTTGCTAAAATATTGGCCGGAATTCCGTCGATGCCCATACAGTTCTCATACGCCAGTACATCTCCAGACCATCCTCAAGTTCTACCGCCACGTCAAATATCTGCCTTGCCCCTGGCAATGGCTTAAACAGGGGGACAGTTCTTTCCATTCCGGATCCCCCTGTGGACCATCTTCGCGGCGCCGTATATCCTGAGTATGAGGGGATCAGCGTCATTTGCGGGTTGCGCTGAATGTTCATGATTAAGCGCAAATCGCGCCTGGCCCGGAAGGGAAAAAGGCCGAAATAACGCTATCTTTACATGGATATCCGCACAAAGTACTTTAAATTTTGGGATGTCTTACGCCGGCTCAGCTTTCTTTTTTTTTGAAAAGGGAGGTGTATTTGCCGTAGCCCTCTTCCTCCAGTTTTTCCTTCGGGATGAACCTGAGGGAGGCGGAATTGACACAGTAGCGATTTCCGGAGGGCGGCGGGCCGTCATCAAAAAGGTGACCAAGGTGTGAGTCTGCATGGCGGCTCCTCACCTCAGTGCGCATGGTGAAGAAACTCGTGTCTTTTCTGAGGATAACATTATCCGGATCAAGCGGCCTTGTAAAACTGGGCCACCCTGTGCCGGAATCGTATTTCTCCAGTGAGCTGAAGAGGGGCTCGCCGGACACAATGTCCACGTATATGCCCTCCTTTTTGTTGTCCCAGTATTCATTATTGAAAGCGGGCTCCGTGCCGTTTTCCTGGGTCACTCCAAACTGCAGAGGAGTGAGCTTTTGTTTCAGATCTTCTTTTGATGGTTTCATCGGCCTCCATGGACCAAAGCCTCACCGCATCAGAGCCGTCTGGCTAACTAAAATACCTGCCGCCGTTAACGTTGATGGTCTGCCCTGTGAGGTAGCCATTACAGGCAAGCATCAAAGCCACCATGCCGATTTCTTCGACCGTCCCGAAACGGCCCACCGGAACCATGTTCCTGGCAAGATGTTTTTTAAGCCCGGCAGACATGTCCGCGCCTACGGGGCCCGGGGCTATGGTATTGACGGTGATCCCCTCCCCGGCAAAATGCGAGGCGTAATAATGGGCCAGCCCTATAAGACCGGCCTTTGAGGCGGCATAGTGCGGGCCAACCACTCCGCCTATCTGGGCGGCCACCGACGATATGTTTATTATGCGGCCCCATTTGCGTGCCCGCATCGCCGGCAAAACTGCCTGCGTAACGAGAAAGGCAGATTTCAGGTTCACGGCAAGGACAGCGTCCCAGTCCGGTTCTTCGACCCCGCCATCTGGCCTGCGTCTGGCAATTCCGGCGTTATTTACAAGGATATCGGGAGCTCCAAGCTCCCTTTCCACCTCTTCAACCATTCGCGCAACATCTGCCGAAATAGAGACATCGCCCTTGGCAGTCATAGCCCGTCCTCCGAGCTCGTTTATCTTGCTGCATGTCACGAGCGCTTCCTGCCGCTCCACCCTGTAGTTCACTGCGACCCTGGCGTCCTCCCCGGCCAGCGCAATGGCTATTGCACGGCCTATGCCGCGGCTTGAACCAGTGACAATGGCCGTCTTCCCCTGAAGCCTGTTCATTGCGGCCTCCTGCACGCCTTCACTTCCCTAAAAAGATTTTATCTCTGATGACAGGGACCTCAAAACAGTTTTAGTAGCATTTTATACTTTCCAACCTGCATAAAATCCGGTCATTTCCTTTACTCCTTCTTCCAGGCAATAGCCAGGCTGCCATCCCAACAGTTGACGCGTCATGGCGTTTTCGAAATAAAGGTCCCTGGAGAAATAGTCTGCGTAGCTTACGGCATCGAGACTGAGCCCAAGGAGTCCTGAAAGGATGTCAACAGGAAATGCGGTCAGCTTCAGCAGAAGGCGCGGCAGTGGAATGATGCGGATTTTCTTCCCTAGGCTTCCGGCGATCGCTTCCAGAAAATCAAGCCAGCTGTGGCGTGACCCGTCGGTCAGGTTGAACGTCTGCCCTGAAGCCCTGGGCTCTGTGCCCGCAAGGGAAATAGCCGATGCGACATCTTTAACATGGATAAACGGCGCTATGCTCTTGGCGTTGCCAGGGAAAGGGATGCCCAAGGGGCCAAACCTGTTTACCAGGTTGACGAGAGTGCCCAGATGGCGGGAGCCTGGCCCATATACAAAGCCTGGCCTGATGACCGCGTATTCAACGCCCGCCCCACCCCTTGCAAGCAGTTTTTCTGATCTTCTTTTACAGTCCGTGTAATGATCGTTCAAAACAGTTGCAGGAGGTGTGTCCTCCGTTGCCGGAACGGACGAAGGGATTCCGGCAACTGTAATGGAGCTGACAAAGACGATCCTTTTTATTTTCTTCCTCTTTACACACCGGAGCACCATTTCCAGGACTTTCAGATTTTTACGGGCCGCTTTTTTGGAGGTGTTTTTGATCTCCCCGATATGATAAAGGACATCCATCCCGTCCAGTGCGCCAATAAGGGACCGGACGTTTTCGAGGTCTCCCGTCGCAACCTCCACATTCCCGGCAAACAGTGATGCGGTGTCGCTTCTTCTTGAAAAGACCCGAACGCTGTTTCCTTCGGCAAGGAGCCGCCGGACGACCTCACTTCCGATGAACCCGGACCCGCCGGTGACAATCGCCCTCATAGGTCAAGCATACCAGAAGTTGATTACCTGAAATTTATTAGCGGCATTGCTGAATTGCCGCCAAGGTCTTTCTTTTAGGCCGCAGGGGGAAAAAAATCTTTACAGCAGTTTACCGGCATGCGGTTTATTGCTTTTTCCAGGACAAACAAAAAGGGGGTCGCAGCCAAAGCCGTGACCCCCTTGATTTTACTGGTGGCGGGGAGAGGATTTGAACCTCTGACCTTCGGGTTATGAGCCCGACGAGCTACCAGGCTGCTCCACCCCGCGATATGTTTAAGTTTATCAAACCCGACATGCAAAGAGCAAGCCGGTTTCCAAATTCCAATCGAATCGATTTCCGGAGAAAAAAAATAGATCGGAA
>JAKAJM010000087.1 GCA_021813765.1 Nitrospirota bacterium | reverse complement strand
GCAACCGGCGGGACATCGGTGTCCGCGACTGGAATTAAAAAAATCTCTTCAAACTCCCCACAAAGCTCTTTTATCATAGCTTTGTCTGACAGAAGTCTTTCAACAATGAACTTAAGTTTGCCGGTTATTTCCTCGCATTTGCAGAACTTTCCCAAAAAGGCCAGCAGGCCCTCCGTATTTAATTTCGTCAGGAGGGCCTCGTCCGGCTTTTTGGAAAACAGCTCTGAGAGCACGTCATACGTGAGCTTTCTGTTAAAGCCCAATTCCTCAAACGCCTGCGCATCCACGCTCATTATACCTTCTCTACCTTCACGGGCGTATCGTAGTAATTCATGGAGCCGCCCACGGGGTCCGTCAGCGAGACCGTCCAGCCGTCGCTTGCGGCTATGGACTCATCAACCAGCATCAGAGGGTTCAGGTGCGTCCCTGTGTTTCTGGCCGGGTCGCCTTCATACTTTTTGCCGTTTATGTACCAGGTGCCGCTGCCGGCCTGCCATCTGCCAAACGGTGCGGAAAAGGTCACCACGCCAGGCCGCAGGCACAGCCTCACCCTGGCCGTGGCAATCATCCCCTTCTTATACGTGGGTGAGCTGACCTTTACACGGTCGCCGTCGCTTATGCCCATCTTCTTTGCGTCCACTTCGCTTATGTCTATGAAGTTGCCGGGCAGAATCTCTATAAGCCACGGGTCGTGCATGGTCCTTGATTTGGAATGGAAAGGCAGTTTGTAGGTTGAAAGAAGCAGGGGGTATTCGCTTCTCGAATATTTTTTATAGATGTGGTTGCCCTTCATGTCCCTTACAGGCTCAAGCATGGTAGTGCCGTTGAACCTTTCGCCGCTTATCGCGTTATGCGTATTTGCGACAGTCTCGTTGTATATCTGGACTGCGATCTTCTTTGCCCCCCACCTGTGCGTCACCCAGCCGCCAGAAGGCTCATATGCCACGTCCTGGCCTTCAAATCTGCCTCCCCTGGCCATCACGTAGGCGACTTTTTGCCAGTCCTCCGGCTTTAGGGCGTTGGGGTATTTTTTCATATATTCCTTTACCGTGACCATCTCTTCGCCAGTCGCATCGGGCACCGGGCCAAGCTTGACAAACGAGCCATTTTCTTTTTTCATCAGGCTCTTGTCATACGCTATGTTTGCCACCATCTTCAGGTAGAAATCTTCCCGCTCGTTGAGGTCCCCGCCTTCCATGAAGGCATTCTTGCCAAAGCCGGGCAAGCCAAGTTTCCTTGCGACGTCAATCAGGAAGTTCTCCATGCAGATGGGCTTGCCTTCCGCGGTCCTGGCCGTCATGGGCTCGATTACCGGCTGGCGCACCGCTATGCGGGATGTCGCATAAGTGGGAAGGCTGCCCAAGGCGCCCCAGCATTCAAGGTAAGTGGTATCGGGGACTATGTAGTCCGCGTATTTGGAGCTCTCGGAGACCACGATGTCAGAGTTTATGAACAGGGGCACCTTTTCGAGGTCTTTTGCCAGCCTGATCCACGCAAGAGACTCGTCATTTCCGCCGCCGTGTCCGGGGTTGGACCATGCGGGGTTCCCCATCGTCATGAAGAATATTTTCGCGGGATAGGGGTACTGGAAGTACATGCCTGCCCATTCTTCCTGCCATATGCCGAAACCGAAGGGAAACCACGGGCGCTTCGCGGGGAAAGGACTGCCTCCAGAGGCTACCCTTTTTTTGTACTCGGAGGTGTTCTCATAAAAGCTGCCTTCCCTTGATATCTTGACCCCTTTGGGAGGGACGAAACCCGGCCACTTCGTCATGTCATATTTTCCGCCCATGGCATTAGCCGCGCCGCCCCCGGCGATATATCCGCCCTGCCAGTCTACATTGCCTATGAGCACGTTCAACATGAGGATCGCCCGTGCATGGTAATATCCGTTTGTATGCTTGACGGGCCCCCTGTACAGGTCCGCAACCGCTTTTTTGCCATGGGAAGTGAACTCCTTTGCGAGTTCCACCAGGACTTTCCTCGAGATGCCAGCCTCTTTCTCGTACTCTTCCATCGTATGAGCGGAGAGTTCCTTCCAGAGCATCTGCATGCTTGTCATGCAGGGCACTCCCTTCACTGATACAGGCTCGAGCGACAAAAAGCCCGTGGGCCACAGTTCCGCCTTTTTGGACGAGGAGGCGGCCACGTTTTCCCTTGAGGCCTTGTCCACAACGTACTCCTCTTTGCCGGCCTTTAAAAATTTACCATAATCCTTATTTGATTCATCGGCTATTACCAGGTGACAGGCGTTTGAAAAGCTGGGTTCTCCGTTTTTCTGGGCGGCGTCGAAGTTCGGGTTCTCCAGATATTTCTCATCGTATTTTTTGTTCTCGACAATCCATCTGAGCATGCCCATGGCAAAAGCGCCATCGCCGTCTGGCTTTACCGGGATGTAATCCGCATGGGCTATCTGGTTGCCACCCCTGGGGTCAATAAACACCATCTTGCATTTCCCGCTTGCGGTCGCCGCGGCGGACCTCCTTGCCAGGGTCTGCATCGGAAAATTCGCTTCGTAGTAATTGGCCCCGAAGATAAGGACAAACTCTGAGTTGGGCAGATCCGGTTTCAGCATCGCGCTGCCGGCGTATGTGGACAGGGTCCCTACATGATGGGAGAGCTCGCAGACGGACACATGGGGTATCGCGTTGACCGAGCCCAGGGCGTTTGCGAACCTGGCTACCATATTGGCCTGGCCGCCTTCGGCCCTGCCCCAGGTGGCGACAAACTGGTTTGTCTTTGGACCGAAGTCAGGATGGTCCGGGTCCGCCGGGACGAACCGGTTATGGCCGTTGTTCCACAAATGCTTGAACCCCTCGACAAACCTGTTTTCCTCTCCAGGCACGTCTTTGAACAGGTAGCCCCCGTTTACCACCTCGTCTATGAGCTGCTCATAGGAAATGACCTGGAATTTCCCGGAGCCCCTCGGTCCTTTCCGCTTCAGCGGCAAATAGACCCTGTATGGGTCGTATGCGGACTGTATCCCGGCCTGCCCCCTCGGGCACAGAGAATGTGCGCCATCTGTATAAGGTTTCGAGGTGTCATAAGCCCCCCCCACATAAACTATCGCGTCTTTAGCGGGAACTTCGTAATTTAATGTCGGCTGGGTGGTCTGTATGTCGTACGGATTGCCATCAAGTTTAACTATCGTACCGTTAAACACCCTGGCCATCAGGCCGCAGTCGCCATGACACTGCTTGCATACCGAAAATTTGACTTTGACGCCCGGCCAGTTTTCCACCCTGCCGGGATAGCTGTATCGTACGTCGTTTGACAATATCTTAGGCAATTCCATCTGGTCCAGACCGCCGCCGGCTATGATTACTCCCGCGCCGAACGTACAACCCTTTAAAAAATCTCTTCTATCAAGGTTGGCCACAGACATCCTCCTCTTTTTTATGCGGCACCGCAACGCGTACCTGCCGCCATTTTTACCATTCAGTCCCCGCTGTCAGCGTCATTCCGCCTTATAGGGGTTCTCCTGCTCTTCGACGCCGGGCAACACGGCTTTCCCGCCGAGTTTTTCGTAAGCGGGGGTTGTGAAGCCCATCGCGTAGGTGTACATTATCTTTGCCTTCTCCGGGCTGGCTTCAAACAGGTCGCCGTGCATATCAATGTAATAAACATTCGGCCCGGTGCCATAGTTCACCAGCAATCTGGATGTACGATTGGTTGCGATAAGCCTTGACACTTCGCTCTTCGGGTCAAGCAGGTCGCCAAATACCCTTGCCCTGCCAACGCAGGATGTGGCGCATGCCGGGATCAGGCCACGGTTCAGCCTGTGCACGCAAAGGGTGCATTTGTCAGCGGTCTTTGAGACCGGATTGAAAAAGCGGTTTCCATAGGGGCATGCCTTCACGCAGATGCCGCAGCCTATGCATGCGTCGTAATCCACCAGCACAAGGCCGTCCTGCCGTTTATATGTCGCTTGCACCGGGCAGGATTCGACACATGGCGGGTGGTCACAATGGTTGCACATGGTCGGCAGCATGGATTTTTTCACATTTGGCGCATAGTTTCCATCATCCGTGATCACGATGCCGTCCTCGCGCCTCTCCATGTGGCCGTGCTCTATCACCCTGACGGCGGTCCTGAAAACAGCCAGCGGGACCTTATTTTCACTTTTGCACGCGACGACGCAGGCCTGGCAGCCGACGCACCTTCTTAAATCCATGACCATCACCCATTTATGTTTGGGATGGCTGCCTTTAATCTTGGAGAAACTGTCATGCCAGACAGGCAAGTTGTTTGCATTTTCAAGCTTGCCCCAGTCATTCCACCCGTCATTGACGTCGAAGGAAGGGTCCATCCAGCCCATCCATCTGTGGTTCTTGAGCGGGCCGGTGATTTGATTGGAGCCCGGGTCAGGCGTATTATAGCCGCCACTTCTGTGTTTTCTCTTTTTGATGGCGTTCTTCGCCTCCGCCAAGGCGTTGGATGCCCTGCCGAAAATCGTTCCCACAGCTAAAAAACCGCCAGCCATCATCCCAAGCTTTTTTAAAAAACCCCTGCGTTCACCTTCAGCGGATTTTTCAACTGCCTTGTTCTTCTTTGAAGAGCCGTCCATCTTGCCTCCTTTTTAAAATCAATGGTAGCGGGCTGAAAGTAGTCCATTTTCATGTGTTTTGAAACAAGACATTTATGAATGGAAAAGCATCTTTTATGCCAGTTGGAACTTATTGAATTTCAAGAAAATGCCTTGGAAGGATGTTACGAAAAAGTAACGGAAAGAAATTGCAATCCCGATAAAAAATATTGATTTAAAAGAGAAATTTTGATTTTCAATGGGAATCCTTGATTTCGTTACGATTAAGTAACAGGCGGGAAGCTCCTTTGAAGGGATATTTTATTTTTTCTAGCCAATATCATAAGCGCTCATTTTTTCCCAGAGGGTCTTTCTGCTGATGCCAAGGATTTCTGCGGCCCTGGTCTTATTGCCTTGCGTCAGCTTAAGCACATTGAGGATGTGGCCTTTCTCTGCTGCGGCGGCAACATCGGAAAGGATCGCGCTCTGCCCGGCTTGCTGTCCGCTGGCAACCGGTACCGGCAGTTCATCCTTTTCAATAATTCCGTCAGGTGCTAGAGTGACACACCTTTCAATAATGTTTTCCAACTCGCGGACGTTGCCGGGATAATCATAGGACAGCAGGGCAAGGGCGGCCTCCCTTGAGAACCTGGCATCTCTTGAAAGCCTGCTTCTGTACTTTTCCATGAAGAATTCGATCAGGCCGGGGATGTCTTCCTTCCTCTCCCGCAGCGGAGGGATGTTTACCGGTATGACATTCAGCCTGTAGTAAAGGTCCTCCCTGAAACGACCGGACTTCACCGCTTTTTCAAGATTTTTGTTTGTCGCGGCAATGACTCTCACATCCACCGTCAATGTGGCGGTCCCGCCGATCCTCTCAAATTGCTTCTCCTGTATGACCCTTAATATTTTTGACTGGGTAAAAAGAGGGAGGTCCCCGATCTCATCGAGGAAGATGGTCCCGCCGTCCGCAAGCTCGAACCTCCCAGGCTTTCTTTTCAGCGCGCCCGTAAAGGCTCCCTTTTCATGGCCAAACAGTTCGCTTTCAATGAGACCTTCCGGCAAGGCGGCGCAATTGACCTTGATAAGAGGTTTATCTTTTCGCCTGCTCTGATAATGAATAGTAGTGGCCACAAGTTCCTTGCCAGTGCCGCTCTCTCCCAGGACCAACACCGTTGAATCCGATCCCGAGACCTTTTCTATGAGAGAAAAGACCTTCTTCATTTCAAGGCTTTCGCCTATGATATTAGGCGCACGGTAGCAACGGCCAAGGTCCTTCCTGAGCCTGATGTTGTCTTCCTTCAGTTTCTTTATCTCCAGCGCTCTTTCGACCAGCAGGAAGAACTCATCAAGCGAAAACGGCTTTGTGATGTAGTCAAATGCCCCCAGCTTAATCGCCTCAACAGCGTCTTTTATCGTCCCATAGGCTGTCATTACGATCACGGGGACATCTTTCCGGTCCGTTATTTCCCTCACTATGCCGAAACCGTCCATGTCGGGCAGCCTGACATCGGTGACGGCAACATCGTAACAGTCCTCTTTAAGAACATCCATTGCGGCAGTCCCTGTTTCAAAGGCCAGGACCTCATACCCGGCCCTTTTAAGCGCGTCTTCCAGACTGATCCGCATCAGCTTGTCGTCTTCTACGATAAGGACCGTTTCCATTTTCTTCATGCGGCGTCCTCCACGGGAAATCTCAGGATGAACCGGCTTCCTTTTCCCGGCTCGCTCTCAACGCCTATATCGCCATTGTAGTTCCTGATTATTTCATACGTCAACCAGAGTCCCAGCCCAGTTCCTTCTCCGGCAGGCTTTGTGGTAAAAAACGGGTCGAACAGCCTGCCGATATTTTCAGCTTCAATTCCACATCCGTTATCGGCGACCTCAATGGAGATGCCGGAATGTTCCCAGCCTCCGGTGATCTCAAGAGTGCCCCCGCCATCCATGGCCTGGATCGAATTGATAAAAAGATTGAAGAGTATTTGCTGAAAATCATGCACATCAAATGTAAAACGCAAACCGGCAGGGACCCCGTTTATGAAGGCAATCCCGCCCCTTTTCATCTTGTATTCGAGAAAAGCGTAAACACTGTCGACAGCGCCCCTGATGTTCACGTCCACGGGCTTGTGCTCTTCCTTTTGCGACATCCAAAGAAGCTTGCTCACGGTGTTTTCTATGCGGCCCATGCCCTCATTTATCAGGTCAAGATATTTTTCCCTGAGTTGGGGGTCGCCGCCGTTTTCCTTAAGCATCTGGACGAAGTTGAATATCCCTCCAAGGGGGTTGTTTATTTCATGTGCGACGCCTGCAGCAAGGATACCGACAGAGGCCAGCTTTTCCGACTGTATCATTTTTTCATGGGTTTTCCTCAGCTCTTCATTGGCCTGCCTGATCCTTGCGATCATGCTGTTGAACCTCTCCCCCAGGACGGCAAGCTCGTCGTGCCCCCTCACATCGACCTGCAGGTCGAGATAATCACCCCTGGCCTTTTCCATGGTGTTTGAAAGGTGGATAATGGGACTGATAAACCGGCGGCTCAAAAGCATGATGATCGCAAAGCCGGCCAGGAGAAAGACCACGGTCATAAGTACGATCTTCCTCACCGTAGATAGTATTTCAAGCTCCGCCTTTTTGAGAGACATTCCCAGCTTCAGGGTGCCCCATCTTTTAGTGCCTATGGAAAGCGGCACGCCGATGTCAAGGGCGTCATGCCCTCCGGCCGAGAAATGCTGCACAGTGGTGCGGTCAGCGAAAAGTTCTTTCCAGGTCAATGGGTCGTTATATACCTTCCCGTATTGCCGGATGTCATTGTCGGCGATTACCTTGCCCTTGCCATCCAGGACGGCAATATAAAGAAGTGATAAATCCTTTCTCTTGAACATCTCATGTATGTAGTCATCCAAAAGCCCCCCTTCCTCCACGAGCCCGAGCCTTTCATATATGAGGTCGTTGACGATCGGGATGGCGAGCGTCTCGCCAAGCAGACGTCCCTGTTTTTCCGCCTCCGCATACAATATGTCTCTTTCCCTTTGGACCACGAGATATCCCGCTATGCTCATGGCCGCGATGATGGCGCAGGTCGTAATAATGAAGAACTTGGATTTCATTCCCATCCGGGAAAAGAATGCTGCTATGCTCATAGCTTCATCTTCGAGTGGGATCCCAATACGCAGGTCCTGCAGGTTTTCCTGCATATGCCTTCATAATCACTTTCTCTGGCCTTTACAAAACCTTGCCGGAGGCCCGTGTCCCTAAGGATTTCCCTGTTTTTTCGGGTGTCAGGTTTTAAAAGCTCCAGAGCTTTTTTTACTGCGTCTGCAACCTCGCTAGGAACTTTCGGCCCTATAACGATAGGTCCCGTGGGTATCGGCCCCGATTCTTCGATTATTTTAAGACCGAGACGGCAGAATTTACGGGCGGATGTGTCCCGGACAGCCCCCGCGTCATATTGCCCGCTCAGCACGGCCTTGACGACAGATTCGTCATAATCAAAATTGGCATCGGCGCTCAAGCTTCTCCGGGTTACTCCAGATTCCGCAAGCAGATAATGGGGGACCAGGTCGCCGGCTGTGGACCCCACCGCTCCAAAAGCGAATGACCTGCCTTTCAGGTCCGAAACGGCTCGGACGGGGCTGCCTTTTCTGACTATTATCACGCTCCTGTAATATGCGCCGCCAGGCCTCAGGATACAGACAGCTCCATACTTTTTGTGCGCCTCCAGATATGTAAGAGGGCCGAGAAAAGCAATATCGATCGTCCCGTTTCCCATATCAGTTACCGTGTCTTCATAGGACTTTCTTAAAACAAGTTCGAACTTGTAATGCGTTGCCTCCGAAAGATAATCGAGAAGAGGCTGATATTTTTCATATTCAATCCTCGGATTGTCCCTGGGTATTACACCGAAATATATAATCCCCTTTCTCCTTGGAACTCCAGACCCGGTATTGACACGGCGCTCCATCCTACAGACACAATTGTAATCGCTGTCGCTGACCCTTCTGAACCTGTCAATCATCATCGCTGCAAGAATAGCCCTTCCTTTCGGGTCCTTATTCATATGCAGAAGTATATTTCTTATTCTTTTTTTCAGGTTTTTGTTCAAATTTCTATTTATGACGACGGGCGGAGCGCCAAAAGAAGGGGATTTTTCAACAACTTTTGTTAGCTCGGCGTACTGGGAATGTTTTTTGAGCATATAGTTATAGACAAGGCTGTCTACCGAGGCACCGTCCACCTGTCCTTTTGCCACCATTTCAATAGACTTGTTGTGGCTGTAGCTGTAGATATACCTTTTAAAAAAAGTTGCGGGCGTGTAATGCATTAGCGACAGTTTGTAAGCCACATAAAGCCATCCCGAGTTTGACTTCGGATCGGTAAATGCGAAAGTCTTTCCCTTGAGGTCGGCAAAGGATCTTATATGGCTGTTTT
>JAKAJM010000018.1 GCA_021813765.1 Nitrospirota bacterium | reverse complement strand
CATCAAACCGGCTTTATTTGGCTTGCATAAGCCTTTGAATGGGTCCATAAGGCCGGTCTCATTATCCGGACATGTGTGAATCGGTTTTTCAGAAAGCCTCCCGCTAAGTCATGAAAGTTGATATGGGGAAAATGCAAATGAGTTTTGGGCAACAGCCCGTCAATAGTGGACACCAAACCCTTCATGCCGCCATCTGCCCGGCATAGAATTTTTGTTCATAGGCGGCGGGAGATAAATATCCCAGCCGTGCCTGTCGCCTTAAACGGTTGTAGAAGATCTCTACGTACTCTGTGATATCCTGAATGGCCTCCTGTCTGCTCCTGTAATGGCGGTGATATACAAGCTCCTGCTTGAGCGTTCCCCAAAAGCTTTCCATCGGGGCGTTATCGTAACAATTCCCTTTCCGGCTTATTGATGCCTTCATGCCAAACTGATCGAGTATTTTTCTGTATTCACGGGAGCAATACTGGCTGCCCCGGTCCGAGTGATGAATCAGCCCCTTCGCCGGCCTCTTGGCTGACACTGCCCTGAATAATGACTGAGTAATCAAACTCTTCGACATCCGCGCTCCCATTGCATATCCGACGATTTCACCCGTGAAAATATCCTTGTGCCCGGCCAGATAGAGCCATCCCTCGTCCGTAGGAATATAGGTAATGTCCGTTACATAGACCTGGTTTGGCGCAGCTGCCTCAAACCGCTGCTCCAGAAGGTTCTCCACCACTGGAAGCGTGTGATTAGAGTCCGTCGTAACCTTAAATTTCCGCTTCTGTTTGCACTTTATCCCGAGTTTTTTGCGAAGGCGCTTTATGCGGCAAACCCCGGCCCGGATACCGTGCTCAGCCAGATCGCGCTGCAGCCGCTCAGGACCGCACGTATTTCGTGTCCGCTTGTCCGCAGCCTTTATCTCGATTTCCAGCCGCGCTTCCTCCTGGGACCGCTTGGACGGCGTCCTTTCAAGCCATGCGTAATACCCGCTTGCCGATACGTCAAGAACCCGGCTCATAAACGGCACCGGATATTTGAGTCGCATAGCTTTCATCTGCGCGTACCGGGCAGCGACTCCTTCGCAAAGTACGCGGCTGCTTTTTTTAATATCTCAAGCGCCATCTTGGTTTCCGCCAGTTCCCTTTTTGTCCTGGCCAGTTCCATCTCAACCTCTGTAAGCGGCCTTTGCGTTTTGCCCACATCCCCTAGCTTCCCGGCTTTATGGGCTTTTAACCAGTTCCCTAATGTCGATGGCGGCAACGACAATTTGCGAGCCGCCTCAGGCAAGGACATATTCCCTTCCGTTACCAGCTTCACCGCTTCTGCTCGAAACTCCTTCGTGTACCTCCCCTGCGGGTGAGTAGGCCGGGGGAATTTCACCCCCAGCCCCTCGCAGAACCGTACGTGACAGTCTCCCGTCATACGGCTCCCATTATCCAGCCTACGGAGCAAATCCCATTTCCCAGTGTGCAAAGGCCTTTGGACTAGATGCGGCGAGTTTACCAAGCAGTTTATATGCCCTGGTTTTATGCCAGGACAAGTGCTTGTATTTCCGCATTAGCCAACGGGTCAGGTAAAAGTTCATGTGTTTCCACACGGGAGTCATAGCCGAGCCGTGGAATAGACCATAATAGTTCGACCAGCCTCGAAGCACTGGATTGTACATACTTGAGAGGTCTCCTAACTCCTTGTCGCCTTTGAGCTGAATATGCCAGTTTCGAATAGTCTGCCTCATCATGTGGAGAGCATCACAACTGACCGCAGGAGAGAAATTTACGAACATCCGGCCGTATTTGTTCCTCACTTTGCGTGGACGGAACGTGTACCCCAAAAACGTAAACTTAATCGCTGGGTACGACTTCCGGCGATTGCTATCTTTGCAGTACACAATCCGGGTCTTCTCCGAATGAAGCTCTAATCCGCACTGGCGGAACCGCTCTCCGATTCTGCGCAATGCCAGCTGCGCCTGCGCCAGACTTTTACAGTGAACCACTCCATCATCCGCATAGCGGCAAAACCGCACGCTGCGAAGATTCTGGGTGATCCACCTGTCAAACGCATAATGCAAAAAAAGATTGGCCAGCAACCGACTCGCGACCCCGCCTTGAGAGGTGCCGCGATGCCGTTCCACTAAGCAGCCGTTTTTATCTTGCATTGGCGCCTTGAGCCACCGCTCGATATATAGCAGCACCCAAGGAATCCGGCAATGTTTGCGAACCGCACGAAGAAGGAGGTCATGGTCAATATTGTCAAAGAGACCTTTGATTGTCGAATTCTATAACCCAATCATATTCCCAGTTCCTCTGCCTCACTACGGCAATCGCATTGTGGGCTGAATATCCCGGACGATAACCATAAGAGTCATGATAAAACAGGGGTTCGAGCATCGGCTCCAGCACAAGCTTGACCACTGTTTGAGCAATCCGGTCAGCCACCGTAGGCACGCCAAGCATGCGTACCCCACCCGTCTTCTTTGGAATTGGCACTCCCTTGACCGCAGGCGGAAAATAACTGCCTGAGCTAAGGCGATTCCAAAGCTTGTAAAGGTTGTCACTGAGCCGGTTCTCGAATTGTCCAATCGACTCCAAGTCTACGCCTGCTGACCCTTTGTTTGCCCTGACACACTGATACGCCTTCCAGACCAAGGATTTGGGAATGCTGTACGGCTTTGTCATGCCCATTGGCTCCTCCTGCTTACGCAGTTGCCCAATAAACATGGCTGAATAACGCGACCCCTTCGCTCCGTCACTATTACCGTGACTTCACAGCTACTACAAGTCGCTCCGCCCCTTGGCGGCGCATCGGTACTGTCGGCCTCACATTTTTCGCTTGTGCCTTTCCCTTTGCATCGCCGCCGAAGGTTCCCGCAGTTCAACATAGGAGCCCGAACCAAGCTGACGCTGCCTCTATGCCGGACACCGCCTATCCCGTAAGCAGGTATCGGATAGGCTAATCCTGAAGTAGAATTCCCCCTCAGTTTCGATGTCGTCTGGATGCTTTCGACACTTGAGCGGCAGTTCACTGGTGTTCGTCTTCTTTGGTTCATACCTGATATCTTTTGATACCTTTTCCGTAACGCTCACGACCGGGGCTTTTGACCCAAGCCGCTTACGGCGGTTTGCAACCTGCTCCTGCAAGCCGATTGCGAGGGGCCTACCCTCATCTCCTGTGTTGCTTTCTGCGGCACACGGATTCCCTTCATCCTGACACCTCCATCGTGGTATTTTGTTATACGATTTTGGTGTCCACTTTTTCCATCTTACCTCAAACAAGGTCCTGAACGTCCTCAAGCACATTTTTTCCAAAGCCGTCGACTGGGAAATGGTCGAAGCTGATGTCTTGAAACGGGTTCGCAAGGTAAAACTTCTTCAGGAAAACAATCGCCGCTTGAGATATCTTTCCGTGGAAGAATGCGCGGCTCTGGTGAGCGCCTGCGACGACCATCTAAAGCCCATCGTGATAACCGCCCTGAATTCGGGCATGAGGCGCGGGGAAATTCTTTCCCTTACCTGGGATCGCGTGGACCTCAGGCACGGTTTTATTCTCCTCGATAGGACCAAGAACGGGGAGCGCCGGGAGATACCGATAAATAAAACCCTCAGGGCCGCGCTACAGGGCCTTACAAGGCGGCTGGACATTTCCTATGTCTTCTATGACCCTCAGACCGGGAAAGCCTACCATGATGTTAAGAAAAGTTTTCATACGGCCTTAAAAAGGGTGGGGATACGCGACTTCCACTTCCACGATCTCCGGCATACCTTTGCAAGTCATCTTGTCATGGCAGGCGTGGATCTGACCACAGTAAAAGAACTCCTGGGCCATAAGACTCTTACCATGACCCTTCGATATGCCCATCTGGCACCCGCGCACAAGGTAAAGGCCATAAACATCCTTGATAATGCCCTCAATCAGCCAACTGCACAAAAAGTGCACAATCCAAATAAAAAGGAGTTAGCCGTTGTCAGCTAACCCCTTGTTTTTTATGGTAGGCACGTGGGGTTTCGAACCCCAGACCTCTACCGTGTCAAGGTAGCGCTCTCCCCCTGAGCTACGCGCCTGCTATGTTAATTTTTAACATAAAAACGTGTATTTTTTCAAGTTTTCAGCAGCTGTTGCAATTTGTTTAATTCCTGCTTTTTCCATTAAAATAGAGCGTTGCACCAATGAAAAAAATAAATGAATAAAGCGTGCTTATCCCGCGTGGGCTCCTTCAGCTCCTGCGGGCTAACGGACAGTTTATGAAGAAAATCCCCGATATCAGGTCCCTCGCAGCCGTGGGAAAGAGAAACTTCAAGAAATTGGCCTGGATATTCGCCTTTGTTTCTGTGGTGGCCGGCTTGACACTTTTTCTTCGGGGCCCCCAGGTCTCAAGGTATCTGAAGAAGACCGTGTTTGCTGGGTTTGAGGCCGCAACGGGCTACCGGATCACGGCAGACAGGCTGTATGCAAACCTTGTTCCACTTTATGTCGGGGCTGATAACATCAGGGTGTCCGATGAGAACGGCAAGCCTATTTTTTCGGCAGGTAAGGTAAAGGCGTATGCTTCGTTTGTCCCTCTGCTCAGGAAGACGGTCTTCATAAAGCGGATAGCCGTTATAAAACCGGATATACGGATAACGGACAGCCAGGTGAAGCATTTTTTAAAGTCGCTGGCCCGGGCAAAAAAGCCCTCAGGCGGCTTCAGGCTGAAGGTTGGTTCCGTTGTAATGGAAGACGCGGTCCTGAACTATGCAGAAGGACAGGGGGCATTTGGGATCGCCTGCCGGGGCTTAAGCGGGGAGGCCTCGCTTGGCTCCAGGAAGGAGATAAAAGCTTCCGCGAAGGACATCGTTTTTTCCGGCAAGGGCATACCCCACCTGGACCTTAAACTTGATACCGTCGGCGCCACATTTAAAAAAGGGGTCCTTGGCATAAGGGAGCTGACGGTCGAATCCGGCGGAAGCAGGCTGAATCTTGAGGGCTCCTACTCAAAAGGCAAAGGCATGCGCGCAAGCACCAGGCTGGGTCTGCTTGTGTCCACACTTAAAGATATGTTCCATCTTAAAAGCCCTGAAAAGGGAAAACTTTCCATAACGGGGAAAGCCAGGCTGGCGGGTAAATTTTCGAACTGGAAAAAGACGTATATAGACATGGATGTTAAAGGCGGCCTTTTCGCGCAGAGCCTTCTGGAGCTACTCCATGTGAATGTCCGTGTAAGCGGGTTCATGAGCTTGGATGCGAGTGTAAAGGGGCCGCTTGACTCGCTTGATGGCAGCGGAAGCGGAAGCCTTGACAAGGCGGATATCTATGGCGTCTCCGCCGACGCGCTGAAGTTCGGCCTTGGTTTCCATCACGGCGTCCTTTCGTTCAGCCGCATAGAGGGCAGCATGTACGGCGGACGCGCGAAGGGCGATTTTTCCATCGATCTGCCCAGGGTAAGCGCTCTGAACATGGACGTTTATTTTTACGGGCTTGATTCAAGGAAGTTCATGGCAGGTTTTCTGAAGACAAGCCTGCCTTTGCCGGACGGAAGGCTCTCAGGGAGCCTGTCCAACAGGGGGGCGAAATTCGTGCCCTCCGGGAATTTCAGGTTTATTGCCCGGCGCGCCGGAAAGGATTTTACCGGCAGGATAAGCTCAATAGCAAGCGGGTTCACCATCTCAAGCCCTGACGTCAATTTTTCAAACCTGGCCGTCAGGACAGGCGCAACCGCGATAACCGGCTCGGGGAAGATCGACTATGCAAACGGCACAACCGATATGGACCTTTCGCTCCGGACATCTGATTTCACGGACCTGACCCTGCCTTATTCCAGGATGGCCGGGGGCGCGGGCGGCTTTGACGGACGGATATACGGCCCTCTCAAGGATCCGGCTATAACCGGAACGCTTTTTTCAGGCAATGCGGTCTTTTTCGGGATGAAGCTGGGGACCCTGAAGGCAGACATCTCTTACAGCAAAAACGCCCTGGACGTGCAGAGCCTCCATGCAAGCGCGGGCGGGCAAACGGTAGACGTGAAAGGGCGCATGCTCTTTCCGGAGGCAAAGGAGATATTCGAGCTTAAAGACCCGGTTTACGGTCTAGATATAAAAGCTGCCGGAGGGCAGGCCCAGGATGTAGTGCAGGATTTCATAAAACCCGGCGTCAAGCTTTCCGGCGACATAGTGGGCGCCAGCCTGCAGCTGAAGGGCAGATCCCCTGAGATATCGGGTTCCGTGAAGGCCAGGGACATAGTTTATTCCGGAGCGTCAGTGGACAGCGCGGATTTTGATTTTGATTACAAAGCCGGAAGCATTTCCATTTCCCGTGCCGTTTTGACCAGAACCGGCGCGGTCATGAAACTGGCAGGCGCGCTAAACGGCGATGGCGGATTTGATTTCAATGCCTCATCGAAGAACATGGACATAAAAGACTTTTTCACTGGAAAGCTTCCCGTTGATTACAAGGTGTCCTTTAACGCTTCCGGAAAAGGCACGCTTAAAGACCCAGCGATAACCGTCAGGGGTACGCTCTCAAAAGGCAAGTTCCGGGAAAGGCCTGTCGGCGGCGGCGCCTTCAGTGTGGAGGTCTCCCGCGGCTCGCAGGGCAGGATGGCTGCTGTCCATTTGGCGCTTCAGGGAGGGAAGATGGAGCTGAAGGGCAGGGCTTTTCTCAAAAAGGGGTCTTCGTTTTCTTCCTCCCCGTGGCAGGCGCAGGTAATGCTTAAAAACGGGGTATATAACTTCCTGGTGGCCTCCATGTTCAAAACCGTTCCGCCCGATCTTATGTTAAACCTTCAGGGCAGCGGGAACTTCAGCGGGACCGGGGCGGGAAACGTAAACGGATCGCTCGTTTTGAACCAGATCGCCTTCACCGCCTTTGGCCAGAGCTTTTCCACCCGTCAGCCCGTACGGCTTGACTTGCAGAACAAGACTCTCTTCCTGAAGCAGTTATCCCTGACCGGGGGCCGGACGGACATAAACCTTTCCGGTTCGGCGGCCCTGGGACGGAGTTTTGACCTTTCGGTGGAAGGAAAGAGCTCGCTTGTGCCGCTCAAGGGCCTTACAAGGCAGATAGACCTGCTTACCGGCCGCGCCAATTATGTGTTCCATGTGGGCGGCAGCTGGAACAGCCCCAAGATAAGCGGAGGACTTTCCCTTTCTGACGCAGCCCTGGGGTTGCGGGGCGTTCCCCAGAGCCTGCGTATAACTTCGGCCTATATGTATATGGATGAGAACAAGATCGTGCTGGAGCAGCTTGCCGCCAAGACCGGGGGCGGGGAGGCCAACGTAACGGGAGTGATCTATCTTAAAAATCTGCGCCCGGCAAACTTTTACCTGGACAGCGTAATAAATAATGTCAACGTGTCGGATAAAGGGTTCGATGCGACCATGGACGGCAATCTTGCTGTAAGGGGAGACGGCAGCGGACAGACCATAGCCGGAGAAATATTTGTAAAAAGAGCCTCTTACGATAAAAATGTTGACTGGAAGGCCTTTATCCTCAGGAAAAGAGCCACTCTGCCGCCTTCTCCAACCAGCTTCCAGGCGACAACAGGCCTTAACATAAGAGTGTACGGATCCGGCCACATAATGGTGAAAAATAATGTGGTCCGGGCTCCCCTGAGCGCAGACCTTACGCTCAGAGGCACCCTTGCAAACCCCATACCCCTGGGAAGGGTCCAGGCCGCAAGCGGGAAGGTTTATTTCCGCAATACGGAGTTCACGATCGGGCATGCCTCCGTGATATTCTCGGACCCGAACCGCATTGACCCATCGCTGGATGTCATGGCGTCCACCACAATAAAGGGGTATGAGATAGATGTCAGCGCGGCCGGCACGCTTGACCATATGACGCTCGCTTTCTCCAGCCAGCCCCACCTTGAGCAGATGGACATACTTTCGCTGCTCACCACCGGCAATTTCGGCGGCGCTTCGCCCGGGATAGAGGGCGGCGTTGGGGCCTCTGAAGCCAGCTCATTCATTACCGGGCAGTTTGAAAATGTGATCACCAAGCGGATCAAGAGCATAACAGGCTTTGACCGGTTCCAGATAGAGCCTTATGTGTCCACGACCACTGGAACGGTAACGCCCAGGATAACGGTGTCCAAGAGGCTCCTTGGCGACAGACTTTTTGTCATATACTCGGCCCCCATAGGCACGGAGGAGCAGATAATAAGGCTGGAATATGCGGTCACCCGCTCAGTGTCCCTTATCGGAACCAGAGACGATACCGGGGATATGGGCGGAGACATAAAGTACCAGTTCAAGTTTCGATGAGAAATGCCCGTTTTTTAAAGGTTTTTATTTTCTCCAGCCTTTTATTTCTTTTGGCTGCCTGGCTGGCGCCGCCGGAGACCCTTGCCGTCGCGCCTGCAAATGCAGGCGTGCCGATCAAGAAGATCAGGGTGGAGGGACTTTATTCGATAAGCAAGGATGAGCTCATTTATCTTCTTTGCTTGAGGAGCGCAAACGTCATAGTGCCTGAAAATCTGGCACTCGGGATAAAGAGGGCCTTTAAAAAGGGTATTTTCGAATATATTTCGGTCAGCCGGGACGTGAAAGACCCAGGTGTTATAGTCGTTAAAGTGAGGGAGAAGGACAGGATAAAGGACATCTGCTTGAAGGTGAAGGGCGGAGGCGTTTCCGGCAAGTTTTTGAAAAACAATCTTATCTTCAAAGAAAGGGGGTTCATGCGATACGGCCTCCTTGGCAAGGCGGAATCGGACCTGGAAGAGGCCCTTTCCATGGCGGGCTATCCCGATGCGCGGGTGGTGATAATCCCGTGCGGGGCGGCGGAAAAAGGGGAAAACCCGTACCGCATAACCCTCAAGGTGCTGGTTGACATGGGCAAACCGGTGCTGATACGGAAGGTGAAGATAGTGGGCGCGCCGGAGGCCGGGGTCCGCAGGTACATAAAGCTGCGCGCTGGAGACGTCTATGACCAGTACAGGCTTCAGGAGCAGATAAACGCCCTCCATAAGTACTATCTTGCGCAGCATTATCTGAACCCCTCCGTCGGGCCTTACAGCTTCTCAAACGGGGTTTTGTATATAAACGTTGTTCCGGGGGGGCGTTACGAGGCCTTTTTTTACGGCAACCACGTCCTTAGTGACAAGATACTGGCGGCCCTCCTTCCGTTCAGCGAAGCCGGGGCGGTAAGGGACGACCTGATAGAAGAGGCCGTGCAGAAGATAAGGGGTGCCTACAGGGAAAAAGGCCATCCTTTCATCCAGGTAGCTCCGGTCTGGACCGCGCAGGACGGCGACAATATCATTAAATTCCATATTTTCGAGGGCGGAAAGATAACGGTGTCGTCCGTAAGCTTCACCGGCATAACGGTCCCGGCCGGCAGCCTGGAGGATTTCCTTGTGCTGAGGAAGGGAGCTCTCTACAACCCGGACCTTATCGACACGGACCGCTCCAACCTTCAGGATTTCTATGCAAGCCTTGGCTATCTGGACGCGCAGGTGCCCGCGCCCGCGGTAACCAGGGCAGGGCCGGACAAGATGGCCATAACGTATCACATTACCCAGGGCATGAAATACGTTATCGGCCAGGTGGACGTGTCTGGGGGAGCCCCGGTGCCGGCCGCGCAGATAAGGGCCGACCTGCGCCTGAAGCCCGGTGACATCTACAACGAGATAGACATAACAAATGCAAGATACAGGCTGCTTGAACTCTATAATGACCGGGGATATGCCGAATGCAAGGTATCAATAAAGAGGGATTTTTCCGGAAAGAACGGCATGGTGAAGCTGACTTACGTCATAGAGCCGGGGCAGAAGTTCTTTTTCGGCAAGAACCTGGTGGTCGGAAACTACCAGACCAAACTGGAGGCGATAGAGCGGGAGCTCCTGCACAAGCAGGGAGACCCCTTCAGCCAGAAAGTATTGCTTAAGGAAAGGCAGAAGCTCTATGAGCTTGGCGTATTCAGGTCGGTCGACGTGTCCGAGCTGCCCGCATATAATGCCACATTCGATACGGTCTACCGGGTCACCGAATCGAAGCCAGGATCAGTGGATATCGGCGCCGGATACGGCGAGTATGAGCATTACAGGGGGTTTGTAGGGTTCTCTTATAACAACCTCTTCGGAATGGCCAGGACAGGATCTATCAACCTGGCGGTCAGCTCCATAGAAAAAAGAGCGGTTTTGAGCTATTTTGAGCCATGGTTTTTGGGCAGGCAACTGCCGTTCAGGGCCACGGCGCTGGTCGAAAGCAGGAGCCAGCTTAACTACGACACGCGGCAGGTCAGCTACAAGCTTATAAGGTACACGGGGAGCGCGGGTGTGGAGAAGCGGTTCAAGCCTTATTTGAAAGGGCAGTTCGATTATGAATTTTCGCTGGTCAGGACGTATGACATCGTGCCTGGCGTGGTCCTGTCGCGCGAGGACGTGGGCACATTGGCGATAAGCGCCATCAGGCCCTCCATCGAGTACGACACCAGGGACAACCCGTTTGACCCCAGGAGCGGCGTGCTGGCCGGGGCGACTTTCAAACTGGCCTCGGCGGCTTTTTTTTCCCAGACGGACTTTCTGAAGGCTGTTGTCAGGGCGGCCAGATACCAGGCGCTCACAAGCAGCCTGGTGCTGGCGGCCGACGCTAGGGTTGGGCTTGCAGAGGGCCTTGACGGGACGACGGAATTGCCCATCGTGGAGAGGTTTTTCCTGGGGGGGCGCGACAGCGTCCGGGGTTATACGCAGGACGCGCTGGGGCCAAAGGCGCCTGACGGCACGCCGGTGGGCGGCAACGCCTTTTTTGTCGCCAACCTGGAATTCAGGCAGGCCATAACCAAGGACC
Source organism: Nitrospirota bacterium (assembly GCA_021813765.1). Lineage (GTDB taxonomy): Bacteria > Nitrospirota > Thermodesulfovibrionia > Thermodesulfovibrionales > JdFR-88 > JAKAEG01. The sequence continues at coordinate 28,378 of JAKAJM010000018.1, read as the reverse complement.
TGGGCATTGTGCCATTCCTGGACGCGGGAAATGTTTGGCCCACGATTGGACAGATACGCGCTCTCGATATAAGATTTTCAACAGGGCTGGGTTTGAGGTTCAAGACGCCCGTGGGGCCGCTCAGGCTGGATTACGGCATAAAGCTCAGCCGGAGGGAAGGGGAGAGCAGAAGCAAGATAGACTTCAGCATAGGACAGGCATTCTGAGCGTAAACGGAAAAAAAGGAAAAAATTCACATGCCGGGAATAAAACACATAAGGACCATAATAGCGGCCGCCATGATAGTGCTGGCGGCCGCAGGCCCGCTCCTGGCTGCCGGAAAAGAAAAAACAAGAATTCTGGACCGGATAGTGGCGTTCGTAAACGACGATGCCATTTTGCTTAGCGAGCTCAATGACAGGTATGAACTGGCCAGGAAGCTCGCCCCGGACATCACCCGCCGGCAGGTGCTCCAGACCATGATAAACCGGAAACTCCTCCTGTTTGAGGCAAGAAAGATATTTCCGGAGCCGGTGAGCAGGGACCAGGCGCTCCAGGAGTTCACAGACCTGAAGATAAGGGCCTTTATCAGGATACCTGAAGAGGCGGCCAGGAACTTCTATAATGAAAATAAAAAGGAGCTGGGCGGCGTGCCCTTTGATTCCGTAAAAGACAGGATCGAGCGCCTGCTGAAGGAAAAGGAGATAAACCGGAGGCTTCAGGCCTACCTTGAGACCCTGAGGGGGAAGGCTGACATAAAAATATTTCTGGAGAACACGCCGGCCATTTTTCATTAATGCACCGTTGCCCTCTTTTTTCCGTGTTTTTTATAATACACCTATGAAGGACGCCTTTGAAAAAAAGAGGTTTTCGGAAAATACCGGCAAGCTCCACATCCACTGCCCGCACCGGGAGAAGACCGGGGTGGAGGTTCATGTGGTGATAAAGGGAGGGTATTGTTACCGCTCCGGGCAATGCATGGTGCTGGACTGCAAGTATCACCGCCTGCAGTCGGACATTGAAAGCCTGCTTTCGATCATGTGGTAGTTTTTTTGTTTTTTGGTTTTTATTTTTTGGAGGGAAGATAAAAAAAGAATGAAATACCAGGCTGGCAGTATTGGGCGGGCCATTGTGGCACGGTTTGAGGACGGGGAGGACTTTTTGCAGGAGTTGACCGGCCTGGCAAGGAAAGAGGATATACGTTCCGCCGTTTTTTTCCTTGTGGGCGGGGCCAAAGAAGGAAGGATAGTGGTTGGACCCAAGGGGTCGGAGATGCCGCCCGAGCCTGTGTGGGACGAGATACAGGGCAATAGCGAGATACTTGCAACCGGCACGATCTTCTGGGACGGCGAGGGGCCAAAGGCTCATGTGCACATGGCCGCAGGAAGGGGCGGCAGCGTAAAGGTCGGATGCCTGCGGCAGGGGTCCCGGACTTTCCTCGTGCTCGAGGCCGTGATACTTGAGGTCAAAGGCATCGATGCAAAAAGGCAAAAAGATGCCGCTTCAGGGCTTTCCCTCCTGAGGCTGTAAAAGAAAAAAACGGGCTCCGGAGGTCCGCGCGGCGCGCAGCCCTAAGGAGCTAAAAAAATCGCCCGGCACACCTGACGGTAATCGGAGTGACGGACGTTATGGTTTTGCCCTCCGCCTGTATGTTAAAATTACACAGCCTGGTTGTGTTGTCAGTTTTTTATGGCGGCAGAAGCAGGCCGGGAGAGGGGGCGTGATTCTATTTTTATTTTTCAGTCTGTCCTGGTCCTGCGGGCTTGAGGCTGCATGAACCGGTAAAATAAAAATGATCACGAAAGAAGCCGGGCGTATTGCGTTTTTTTTCCCGCGCTCAAGCATATTGACTTTGAAGCGCGGAGGGGAGCCGTTTGCCGGGAGATGTCAGATAAACTGCTTATCCTGAACCTTGAAGACAGCGCGATAGATTCAGAGCTTATCGCGGCGAAACTGGACGAGGACGGTCTGGATTTCGAGCTTGTCCGGGTTGAAAACGAGAGGGATTTCGTTTCCGCCCTCGAGAAAACCGCGCTCGACATGGTCTTGGCGGATTATTCTCTTCCTGCATTTGACGGGCTCACAGCACTTAAGATCACACTTGAAAGGCGGCCGGAAATCCCGTTCATCTTTGTATCCGGGGCGATCGGGGAAGACCTGGCGGCAGAGGTGCTTAAATGCGGCGCAACCGACTTCGTCCTTAAACACAGGATGTCCAGGCTTGTGCCGGCCGTAAGGAGGGCCTTGCAGGTTGCCAGGGAACGCGCCGAGCGGAAGCGCCTGGAAGCCGAAAAGGAGCGGCTGATCGCGGACCTTCAGGTTGCGCTTTCCAATGTAAGGCGGCTCACTGGACTTCTGCCCATCTGCATGCACTGCAAAAAGATCAGGGACGACAAAGGGTACTGGAACCAACTTGAAGCCTATATAAGCGAGCATTCGGAGGTCGCGTTCAGTCATGGGCTGTGTCCGGAATGCAAGAAAAAATATTATCCCTGAAGCGGCCTGCCGCCCGGACCTGTGCCAAAAATAAAAAAGGCAATATATAGATAAACGCAGTGCAAGGAGCGACCGTGCATCCCATTTATCCAATGCTTACATCTTTTTTGTATGGACTGGCCTTCTTCAGCCTGGGAATCGGAATCCTTCTTTATCCCAGAGGGGAAAGCCGGTACAGACTGGCAAAGGACCTGGGGCTTGTTGCGCTTTTTGGCCTGTTCCATGGCGCAAACGAATGGATGGAGATGTTCAAGATAGTCCATCCCGATGAGCCCCTGCCGGTAAAAATCCTGAAACTTGCCTTCCTGGCATTTTCATTCCTGTTTTTACTGCTGTTCGGGACAAGGGCAATTGCGGAGATGAAAAAAAAGGCCTTCATCAGGTTTTTACCCGCCGGCCTGCTTGCGGTCTGGGCGCTCCTGATCTTTATGGGACGGCGCACGTTTCTGGACGGGGACGTTTATGCGCGATATATTCTGGGGTTCCCCGGGACCTTGTTGGCCGCCTACGCGCTTGGCCTGCACATGCCTGAAATCGCGAAGCTAAGGCAGAAAGAAACTTTGCCGTCGCTCAGGGTTGCGGCCACAGCTTTCATTGTTTATGGCTTTCTTGCCGGCCTGGTCGTGCCGGCCGCCGGTTTTTTTCCGGCGTCTGTTCTCAACTATGCTTCTTTTGTTGAAAAGACAGGCATCCAGGTGCAGTGGCTCCGCACTTTTTGCGCAGTGTCCCTGTTCTTTACGATCATTCCCGTCCTTAAGATATTTGAATGGGAGACGGTGAATTCCCTTAAAGAGGCTCGAGACCGGCTTGAGGACAGGGTAAAAGAGCGCACCTCCGCCCTGAATAACGCAAACGAACAGCTTCTAAGGAGCATAAGCGATATCAAAAGGGCTGAAGCCGCGCTAAGGGAAAGCGAGCAAAGGCTGGTGCTTGCCCAGCGGGCCGGGCATGTGAGCGTCTTTGACTGGGACCTCGAAAGCGGGAAGGTCATATGGACAGAACAGAGCGAAGACCAGCTTGGCCGTATCCAGAGTGAGTTTGAAGGCGGCTACGAAGACTGGACAAAGCATGTCCATGGCGAGGATCTGGAGCGGCTTAAGGCTTTTTTCGGGAAATGGATAGAGTCCGGCGAGGATGAGGAGCAATGGGAGTACCGCCTGCTTCAACCGGGCGGCGGGATGCGGTGGATCGAGGCGCGCGGAAGGATGATATCCGGCACTCCGGGCCATCCACTCCGCATTATAGGCGTTGGAGTGGACGTTACCGAGCGGAAACAGGCCGCCGAGAAGATAGGCGCGCTTAACGAGGAGCTTAAGCGCAACGTTTCGCAGTTGCAGGCCGCAAACAGGGAGCTAGAGGCGTTTACGTATTCCGTCTCCCATGACCTGCGCGCTCCCCTCAGGCACATGGCCGGCTTTGTGGAGCTGCTTAACAAGAGGGCAGGCACGGGACTCGATGAAAAAAGCAGGCATTATCTTCAGGTAATATCCGGGGCGGCTAGCCAGATGGGACAGCTTGTTGACGACCTGCTTGCCTTCTCCCGCGCCGGGAGGGTGGAGCTGAAATGGGACAGGGTGGATTCCGGGGCCATCGTGAAAGAGGCCATCCTGAGCCTTGCCACTGATGCAGCCGGGAGGGAAATAGAATGGAAGGTCTCTCCGCTTCCGGAAGTCTTCGGGGATGCGGCGCTTTTGCGGCAGGTATGGGTAAACCTGATCTCCAACGCGCTGAAGTTCACCCGTCCCCGCAGCCGGGCTATAATAGAGATCGCGGCGCAGGACGCGGGCAAAGAATTTGTTTTTCATATAAAGGACAACGGTGTGGGTTTTGACATGAGGTATAAGGACAAGCTCTTTGGCCTTTTTCAGCGCCTGCACAGGGTGGAAGAGTTTGAGGGCACGGGCGTGGGGCTTGCCAATGTCCAGCGCATAGTTCACAGGCATGGCGGCTCCGTCCGGGCCGAAAGCCTTCTTGGGGAAGGCTCTACATTTTATTTTGCGTTGCCGAAAGGGAGGTAGGAGGGCAAATGGAGTTAAAGAGGATATTGCTGGTGGAGGACAACCCCAATGACGTGGAGCTGGTGCTTGAGGGGCTGAGCGAATATAACCTGGCAAACGAAGTGGTGGTGGCGAGGGACGGCGTGGAGGCCCTCGACTATCTTCAGCGGAAAGGCTCTTATGCGGAGCGTGACGGCGGCAACCCCGCGGTGGTCCTGCTGGACCTCAAGCTGCCGAAAGTGGACGGCATCGAGGTGCTGAAGACTATAAAAAGCGATGAAAAACTGATGTTCGTGCCCGTCGTGGTGCTGACCTCTTCCCGCGAGGAGCGGGACCTTGTGGAAAGCTACCGCCTTGGAGTGAACGCATATGTTGTAAAGCCCGTGGATTTTCATGAGTTTGCCCGCGCCGTAAAGGAGCTGGGCATATTCTGGGCCATAATAAACGAGCCGCCTCCGGGCAGCGCAAAATCAAAGAACCTGAAGAGATGAAAAGCAGCTTCATGCCATGAAGGAAGAAACCGCTATGGATTCCTGGCTCACCTGAGCGAAACGGCTGAAAGGAGTCCCGGTTTCAGGGGCATGAATGCTCTCATCCGTGCCGTGCCAGGCCTGCGTCCTCCGCTGCGAGCTGTCCTAGCCCGGACCAGTCAAGTCTTTCTCCGCTCCGCGCGATCAGCGTTAAAAGGCGGTCGTGCAGCAGGCTGGCCAGCGGCATCGGAACGCGAAGCGTTTCCGCCGCGGCCAGGGCCAGCCGGATGTCCTTTTCCCCAAGGGTAGCGGAAAAGGCCGCCGGATGGAACTTCTGCGTGGCGATCAGCTTTCCGTAATTTTCAAACAGAGGGCCCGTAAACAGGGTGGAGGTCAGCATTTCCAGATATCTCTGACGGTCTATCCCGGCCTTGGCTATAAGCGCCATGGCTTCGCCCAGCGCCTCTATCACCGAGGCGATGATAAAATTGCCGCTAAGCTTCACTATGTTTGCATCTTGGGGCAGGCCGCCCATGCGTATAGTATTTTGACCCATCGCCGCAAAAATGGGTTCGCAGGCATCAAGGACATCGGACGGGCCTGAGGCGATGATGAACAGCTTGCCTGCGGCGGCCATGTCCGGGCGGCCGAAAACTGGCGCGGAGACGAAGCGCTGGCCGGCGGCGGCATGCGCGGCGGAAAGCCTTTCCGACAGGGCGGCGCTGATCGTGCTCATGGAGATGTGTATCGCCCGCCTGCCCAGGCTTTGAAGAACTCCGCCGGCTCCGAACACTGCGTCTTCCACGGCGCTGTCGTCCGAAAGCATTGTTATGACAGCATCTCCGTGACATGCATCCTCCACTTTGCGGGCAAGGCCTGCTCCTTTGGCGGCCAGCGGCTTGGCTTTCTCCGGGGTGCGGTTGTAGACTGTCAGCTCAAGGCCCGCACGTAGCAGGCTCTCCGCCATGGCTGCTCCCATGCGTCCAAGTCCGATGAACCCGGCCTTCATAGCTGTTTTAGCGCTCATTGCATTCTCCTCCTCCGGATTTTTGATTTTTTTGTTTCCGCTGACTATCTCCCTGAAAAGACGGGATGAAAAAAATTTTCTGTCAGGCCAGTCCATTTGTCTTAGTATACGCTGTTAATGGCTGATCGAATATCCGGCACTTGCAAATTACATGCTTTTGCAGTAAGCTTTTTTTTCAGGATGAAAACACATTTTCTCCGCGTTACTATAACCACGCATTTTCCAGGGGCACTGTCATGAAAAAAGGAAGAGTTTTTTTAAAATCCTTGTTTTTTTTGTTTTTGCTTTTGACTCTGGCCGTATTTCCAGCAGCAGCGTTCCCGGGGGCCGCTCATGCCCAGGAGGTGCTGCGTGCCAGGCTTTCAAATGGCCTTAGAGTGGTCATAGTAAACGACCCGCTCGTCCCCGTTGTGACCACCGCGGTCAATTACCTGGTGGGCTCTGATGAGGCCCCGGCCGGTTTTCCGGGCATGGCCCATGCGCAGGAGCATATGATGTTCCGCGGAAGCCACGGGCTCTCGGAAGGCCAGCTTGCCAGGATATCCGAAGAGATGGGCGGCAATTTCGATGCGGACACGCAGCAGAGCGTGACCCAGTATTTTTTCACCGTGCCCGCCGCCGACCTGGACGTGGCCCTGCATGTCGAGGCGCTGCGGATGAAAAGCGTCCTGGACACGGAAAAGCTCTGGTCACAGGAGCGGGGCGCGATAGAGCAGGAAGTGGCCCAGGACCTCTCCGACCCGGAATATATTTTTTACACCAGGCTTCTCAAGGGCTTTTTTGCCGGGACCCCTTATGAGCATGATGCCCTCGGGACACGCCCCTCGTTCAACAGGACCACGGGCGCCATGCTCAGGAGTTTTCACGGCAAATGGTACGCACCCAACAACGCCGTTTTGATAGTATGCGGAGGTATGAAAAACCCCCATGCGGTCCTGGAGGAGATAAAAGCTCTTTTTGGAGGTATCCCGGCAAAGGCCTTGCCCGCCCGCCCCGCCGTCAGGCTTGGGCCGGTAAAGCATGAGCTCATAACCATGAAGACAGACCGCCCGTACGGACTGGTCTCAATAGCCTTCAGGATGCCAGGCTATGACAGCCCGGATTACGCCGCCTCCGTGGTGCTCTCCGATGTGCTTTCAAGCCAGCGCGGAGACCTTTACGCTCTGGTGCCGGAAGGAAAGGCGCTTTTCTCCGGGTTCGAGATCGCCCCGCTCCGCAGGGCCGGCCTGGGCTACGCAATTGCCGCTTTCCCCTCCGGCGCCGACAGCAGGAAGCTCCTCTCGGAAGTACGCGGAGTGCTCCTTCAGGCGATAAAAAACGGCGTGTCCCCGGACCTGGTCCGGGCCGCCAAGCTCCACGAAGTGACAGACGCGGAGTTCGAAAAGAACTCCATTCACGGGCTGGCTGAAAGCTGGTCGCAGGCAATCGCCGTGGAAGGCAGGCAGTCTCCGGAGGACGACATAAAGGCCATACAGAAAGTGACCGTTGCTGACGTAAACCGCGTGGCTGCCAGGTATCTCAGGATGGGAGAGTCCATAGAGGCCGTCCTTACCCCTCAGGTCTCGGGCAAGCCTGTTTCCTCCAGGGGATTTGGCGGCACGGAAAAGACCGTGATAAAGGCGCCCGCGCATGTGATCCTCCCTGCCTGGGCGAAGAAGGCTTTGTCCCGTCTGAGTGTTCCTCGTTCCACAATGCACCCGGTGGTCAGCGTTCTGCCAAACGGACTCAGGCTGATAGTTCAGCCCGAATCCATAAGCAACACGGTCAGCGTATACGGACAAGTTAAAAACAACTCCAAAATGCAGACGCCAAAGGGCCGGGACGGAGTGGACTCATTATTGAGCCAGTTGTTCTCATACGGCAGCACCACGCTGGGCAGAATAGAGTTCCAGAAGGCGCTGGACGACATAGGGGCAAATGAATCGGCGGGCACGCAGTTCTCTCTTGAGGTGCTGCCCAGCCACTTCGAACGGGGAGTGCAGTTGCTGGCTGAAAACGAGCTCCACCCCGCACTCCCCCTGGGAGCTTTCGATATTCTTCGCGCCCAGACAGCCGCGTCCCTCAAAGGAGAGATAGAGAGCCCGGGTTTCCTGGCCAGACAGGCCCTGAAGGAGGGCCTGTTCCCGAAAAACGATCCCGGCCTCCGGTATGCCACTCCCAAAAGCGTTTCGGCCCTTACCCTTAAAGAGGTGAAGGCTTACTATTCCGGTGTGTTCAGGCCTGACATGACCACAATAGTGGTCATTGGCAACATCACACCAGGCGGGGCGCGGAGCGTTATAGAAAAATATTTCGGCGGCTGGACCGCCAGGGGGCCAAAACCTGTCACCAGCCTGCCGCCGGTGCCCAACAACAAGCCGTCTTACCTGACCGTTCCGGATGCCAGCCGCGTGCAGGATGATGTCTATATGGCGCAGACACTGCGCCTCAGGCGCAAGGACCCGGACTATTACGCCCTGGAGCTTGGGAATAACGTCCTTGGCGGCGCGTTTTATGCCACAAAACTTTATCAGGACCTGAGGGAGCGCACCGGCCTGGTTTATTTTGTGGACTCCGTGCTAGAGGCGGGCAAGAGGAGGTCCGTCTATTTTGTTGTCTTTGCATGCGATCCGGACAAGGTCGCCCGTGTGTCCGCTATAGTGGTCCGTGACCTTGACCAGATGCGCAGGAAGCCGGTGCCTGCGGGCCAGCTCAGGCAGACCAAGGCGCTTGTCCTTCGAAAGATACCGCTTGCCGAATCGAGCGTCAGCCGCATAGCAAGCGGCTTTCTGGACCGGGTGGACAACGGCTTGCCGCTTGATGAGCCTGTGCGCGCAGCAAGGAAATATATAAAGCTCACCGGAGCGGACATACAGAGGGCATTTTTAAAGTGGATACGTCCTTCCGATATGGTGCAGGTGGTGAGGGGGCCGGCCCCAAAATAGGCGCTAAACGGATAGGCAGGCGGGCTTTTTCTTTTAAATTTTTTTTACTCTGACGGCGTGACGCCCGCAAGCCGGGCGCGGACGAAGTTTATGTGCCCTCTCAGCCCGTAGAACTGGTCTGCAAAGGAGGCTGGCACCTTCATTGCGCTGACCGCCTTTCCAAGGTTGTCAAGCTGCTTCAGAAGCTCTTCCTTTTCCCTTGCGGTAAGGGGACCGGACATCTCGTGCTCCAGCACCATGAGTGCCCTGTACCATCTGTAGAAACGTATCATTATCCTCCACCTGTAGACCACTGGAATGATCTTCAGGCCCGGGACAAGCACCACGACCAATGGGACGAAAACCACAATGATGCGGTTCGCCAGGCTTGCGAACCGGAACGGCAGGTAACGGTAGAGAAAGCCTCTTCCCGATTTGTAATACCGGAGCGCCTCTTCGCTCAACTGGAACTCGTGCTGCTGGGGGGCCGGGAACTCTCCCTGACCGCGAAGAATGTTGGCCTTTCCGAATATCTGTTGCGCGGCTTCAAGGAGCAGGTCCGTAAGCGCGGGATGAAGACCTTTTCTGGCAATAAGCTCGACCGTGGGGCCCACAAGATCAACGTCATGCGCGGGGATGTTCTCCCCCAGGTCCGCCGAACCCGCCGGAAGGACCATCTTGTTCAGGTATACGATGCGGCGCGCATATGCATCGGCCTGCTTGAAGCTGTACATGCGGACCCCTGTGGCATAGATCAGCCTCTTTATATTCTGCACGGAGGCGGAATCGCCCATTAAAAATACGGCGTCCACGTCCCCGTCTATCAGGGCCTGGACCGCCCTGTCCCCATCAAAAGGGGAAAATCTGGTGGGGCCGCCCTGCCTTATGCCGTTTGCGGCAAGCATGGCAGTTGCCAGGGTCCGCGTGCCGCTGCCTTCGGGGCCTATGGCAAGCCGCATGCCCTTAAACTGCGAAAGAAGCTCAATGGGCTTGTCGTTGCGGTAAAAGATCAGGATGGGGGCATAATAGAGGCTCCCAAGTGATTCGAGCCCGCTGGTATCCAGCCCGTCGGTCTCTCCGCCCTGGACAAACCCGATGTCAGCTTTAAAATGCGGGTCGGACAGCCTCTCCAGGTTCTGAAACGACCCCTTCGACGGCAGTATCCTTAGAGTGATGCCGCTTCTGGCCAGTATCTTTTTGAATTTCTCCGCGTTGACCCGGAAGATGCTGCCCGGAGGGCCGCTGGTGATCGTGATGGTAGAGGGCGGTGCAGAGTGGAAGAACCAGTACACAGCAAAAAGTATGGCCAGTACCGCAAAGACAAGGGAGGTCATCGCCGCAGCCGGACCCAGCCCGAACGTCTCTTTGAACATTGCCTTAAACCTGGAAAGGACGGTCCACTGGTCTTCGTTCATACTTCCCTGTATTTTGCACGCAAATCAAAAATCTTTACGTGACCGGGTTTTTTTCTTGACTTTCCGGGTTCTGTGTGCAGTTTTTTATCAGGCAAACGCGTTGCAGTCATACCGGCGAAAGCCGCTCCATGGCCAGAGACTTTCCTGTAAAAAGCAGCGTCACCGGATTCGGGTCAAGCCCGGAATGACAAAGAAAGAGCTTTTTTGTTTATTTAAACGAGCCCTTTTACCCATGAGAACCCCTGAAACCCTTTTCTTTTTACAAGCAGTTTACATCTGATTATATCATGCAGGTAAGCGGTAGCTCATCTTAGGTAATGTCTCAGTCTGGGTTTGGGCTTTGCCTTGTGTAGCCTGCCCTCTCAGGGCCTGATATAATGGCCATGTCGGCCTTCTGTTGCAAAAAAGCCGGACCAGCGGCTTTTTTCTTTTTTTATTCATAATCTGATTTTTGGAGATCGGAGTGGATAAAAGCCTGTTTTGCACGGGGAATGGGAAAGCGGCAGCCCTTGTGCTGGCTGTGCTGCTCATGGCCGCCATCCTGCCTGCCGGGTGCACCGTGGGCCCTTCTTTCAGGCGGCCGCAGGCGCCGGAAACCAAAAGATATACTGCCTCCGCCCTGCCGGCAAAAACGCAGAGCTCACCGGTGGCTGGCGGCAGCGCGCAATCCTTCATGCCGGGCAAGGAAATCCCGGCCCGGTGGTGGAGGCTTTTCCATTGCCCTCCTCTGGACCGGCTGGAGCGCATGGCGCTGGCCCGGAGCCGGACGCTGGCCGCGGCGCAGGCCGCGCTGCGTGAGGCTTATGAGAACGAGCGGGCCCAGTCCGGGGCGCTCCTTTATCCAAAGATCGATGCCACAGCCTCGGGGGTGCGCCAGAAATTTTCCGGCGCATCCTTCGGCCAGCCAGGCCAACCCGGAATAATATTCAACCTTTTTAACGCCTCCGCTACGGTATCGTATCTGTTTGACATTTTTGGGGGCTCCAGGCGGCAGCTTGAAGCGCTGGGGGCGCAGGTGGACTATCAGCGCTTCAAAATGGAAGGGGCATACATCACGCTTACAGCCAACGTTGCAACAACCGCGGTGCAGGAGGCCTCTCTGCGTGCCCAGATAGCCGTGACAAAGGAAATGCTGGCGGACCAGGAGGCCCGGCTTCGTATAGTCGAGCGCCAGCTGGCCCTTGGCGGGGCATCACTGTCCGACGTGCTTGCCCAAAGGACGCAGGTTGCCCAGACCAGAGCGGGGCTGCCTCCGCTTGAAAAGGCGCTTTCCGAGGCCCGCCACCAGATCGCGGTCCTTGCAGGTGTGCTTCCGGGCAGTTCAGGCGGGCTGCCCGCAGTGGAGATCGAGACTCTGAAGCTGCCCCGGAGGCTGCCTGTAAGTCTGCCCTCGGTGCTCGTGCGCAGGCGTCCGGACATCAGGGCCTCAGAGGCGCTCCTGCACGCCGCAAGCGCTCAGATCGGCGTTGCTACCGCAGACATGCTCCCGCAGCTGACTTTTAGCGGCAGCATCGGGACGGAAACTACCAAGGTCGAAGACCTCTTTGGAAAAGATACGAGCGTCTGGAGTTTCGGGATGTCTCTGCTTCAGCCCCTGTTCCATGGCGGCGAGCTCCTGGCAAAACGCCGGGCCGCCGTGGACGCCTATGAGCAGGCCCTGGCACAGTACCAGGAGACAATACTTGAGGCTTTCCAGAACGTGGCCGACGTCCTGAGGGCGCTGGACAGGGACGCAAGCACACTGAAAGCCCAGGCGCAGGCATGGGCCGCGTCAAAGGCCTCTATGGAAGTCACCAGCAAACAGTTCAAGCTGGGTGCGGTCAGCTTCCTGCAGCTCCTTAACGCGGAGCGCCAATACCAGCAGACGAGGATAAACCTTGTGCAGGCGAGGGCGGCGCGCCTTGCCGATACTGCGGCGCTGTTTCAGGCCCTCGGAGGGGGGTGGTGGAACCGCACGGGCAAAAAAACAGGCGGAGGCATTCCGGCCGGGGAAAGATGAGCGATATGAACGGGCTAGGCGGTGAAAACATGGAAGAAAAAAAAAGGCGGGAACCCCAGGTTTCCCGGGGCGGGCCATTGATAAAGCGGACGGCCGCCATGCTTGCTGCGGTAGGCTTGCTGTTTGGGGGGATATTTGCCTATCACGCGTACAAGTCTTATATTGAAAAGAAATCCATGGCTTCGTTCCGGCCCCCGCCTGTGGCGGTCAGCGCCATAACGGTCGGGTATATGTACTGGCAGCCGCAGATAAAGGCGGTTGGAAGCCTGCGGGCCGTGCACGGTGTGGACGTGACCAGCGAGATCTCAGGCATGGTGCGCCATGTGTATTTCAGGTCAGGCGAGGTATGCAGGAAAAATCAGTTGCTGGTGCAGTTGGACGCGGCCCCGGACATAGCGCTCCTTCATTCACTTGAGGCGGCTGCCCGGTTGGCCCGCACCGTCTACGAGCGGGACAAAAAACAGTTTTTTGAAGCGCAGGCGGTAAGCAAAGCCACGCTGGACGCTGATGCCGCCGACCTGAAGAGCAAACGGGCCCAGGCCGCCCAGCAGCGCGCGATAGTGGAAGAAAAGACCATACAGGCTCCCTTTGCCGGCCAGCTGGGCATAAGCACCATCAACCCCGGTCAGTATATCAACCCGGGCAGCAAAATTGTCTCCCTGCAGGCCCTTGGCCTGCTGTATGCGGATTTCTATCTGCCTCAGCAGGATTTTTCCCGCATCGGGATAGGGCGGAAGGTCATCGCCCGCACCGATGTCTATCCCGGCCGCGAGTTCCATGGTGTGATAACGTCCATAAATCCCGAGGTGGAATCTTCCACCAGGAACGTAGAGGTCGAGGCCACGTTCCGCAATCCCGGGCACAGGCTTCTGCCCGGCATGTACGTGGTAGTGGAAATACAGGCAGGCGCGCCACAGCGCTACCTGACGCTCCCTCAGACTGCGGTGACCTTCAACCCGTACGGGAAGACCGTCTTTGTGGTGGAGAAAGGCCCGAAAGGGCCGGAAGGCAAGCCGGTGCAGATCGTAAGGCAGACCTTCGTGACTACCGGGGGCACAAGAGGCGACCAGGTGGCAATAGTTTCCGGCTTAAAAGAAGGCGAGGTGGTGGTGACAAGCGGCCAGCTCAAGCTCAGGAACGGGACCCGCGTGATCATAAACAACAGCATACAGCCAAGCAACAATCCCGCACCAAGGCCCGGAAACACATAGGCCGGGCGGGGAAAAAAAGAAAAAAGAAAAAGTCCGGATGCGGTTCACTGACATTTTCATAAGGCGGCCGGTGCTGGCCACGGTTGTAAGCCTGCTCATCCTTGTGATGGGCCTGCGCTCGCTTGGGCTCCTCAAGATACGTGAATATCCGGAGATACAGAGCTCCGTCGTGACGGTTTCCACTACATATTACGGGGCCGACCCTGCGCTGGTGGCGGGTTTTATCACTACCCCCCTTGAAAGCTCCATCGCGCAGGCAAGAGGCATCGATTACATGACCTCCACAAGCACCCTTGGACAAAGCGTCATCCAGGCAAACCTGCGCCTGAACTACGATGCGGGCAGGGCCCTCACTGACATCAGCTCCAAGGTGAACGCGGTGCTCGACCAGCTTCCAAAGGATGCCCAGACCCCGGTCATCACCGTTGCCACGGGCGAGACGGTGGATTCCATGTACATAGGCTTTTACAGCAAGGTGCTGCCCACAAACAAGATAACGGATTACCTTATACGGGTGGTGCAGCCCAGGCTGCAGACCATAGAAGGCGTGCAGACCGCGGAGATACTGGGCGAGCAGCGGTTTGCCCTGCGCGCATGGCTGGACCCAAGAAAAATGGCCGCCTATGGTATAACCGGAGCGGACGTAAACCAGGCACTGGCCGACAACGATTTCATTTCAGCAGTCGGCCGGACCAAGGGACAGATGGTGACCGTGGACCTTACGGCGGCCACCGGCCTGCACACCGTTGACGAGTTCAGGGACCTGGTGATCAAAGCGCAAAATGGCGCCATCATCCGTCTGAAGGACGTGGCCAACGTCACGCTGGGTGCGGAAAATTATGACACGTCCGTGTTCTTTGACGGCAAGAGCGCGGTCTATATCGGCATCAAGGTTGCGCCAACAGCGAATCTTTTGTCCGTCATCAGCGAAATCCACAAGGTGTTCCCGTCCATACGGCGGCAGCTGCCGGAGGGCCTGAGCGGGCGCATCGTTTATGATGCCACCGAGTACGTCAACAGCTCCATAAGGGAGGTGATAACAACTATTGCCGAGGCACTCCTGATAGTTACGATGGTGATATTTTTCTCCCTTGGCTCGCCAAGGTCCGTTATTATCCCCACTGTGGCCATGCCGCTTTCCCTGATAGGGGCTTTTTTCATCATGCTGGTGCTGGGCTATACCATAAACCTGCTGACGCTGCTTGCACTGGTGCTGGCAATAGGGCTTGTTGTGGACGATGCGATAATTGTGGTGGAAAACGTGCACCGCCACATCGAAGACGGCATGACCCCAATTGATGCCGCCTACAGGGGTGCCAGGGAGCTTGCAAATCCGATAATAGCCATTTCGGTTGTGCTTGTTGCGGTCTATGTGCCGATAGGCTTCATGGGTGGCCTCACGGGAGCGCTTTTTACGGAATTTGCCTTTACCCTGGCCGGGACAGTGGCGGTTTCGGCGGTCATAGCGCTGACGCTTTCGCCCGTGATGTGTTCGCGGTTTTTAAAGCCCTATGCCAGCGGGGGACGCCGGTTCATGGATTTTGTGGACAGACAGTTCGGCCGCCTCCGGACCGGCTATCAGCGTCTCCTGCACGGTTCCCTGACTTATCTGCCCGTTACTATGGTTTTCGCCGCGGCGGTCCTTTTAAGCAACTACTTCCTGTACACTGGTTCAAAAAGGGAGCTTGCCCCCCAAGAGGACCAGGGAGTGGTCATCGCGATGGCAACTGGGGCGCCGGATGCCACTCTGGAGCAGACCATGCTATACACAAGGCAGATATACAAGATCATGGCCGGCTATCCGGAAACTGCCCATGTATTCCAGTTGGACGGCATAAACGGATTGAACTCCGGCATCGCCGGAATGGTACTGAAGCCATGGGACAAACGCAAGACCACGACGGCGCAACTTCAGCCAAGCCTGCAGGAAAAGCTTGCCGGTATAACAGGGCTTGAATGCGCCGTGTTTCAGCCCCCGCCGCTGCCCGGTGGCGGGCAGGGCCTGCCCGTGCAGTTCGTGGTCGGCACGACCGAGCCGTTCTCCAGGCTTAACCGCGTTTCCCAGGAGCTTGTCCGGAGGGCGAGGGCAAGCGGCATGTTCGCGTACGTGGACAGCGACCTTAAGATAGACAAGCCCCAGAGCACGATCGAGTTCGAGCGGGACAAGGCCGCACAGCTGGGCCTTACCATGAACGACATAGGCGGGGCGCTAGGCTCCATGCTGGGCGGCGGGTATGTGAACTATTTCAGCCTTGCCGGACGTTCCTACAAGGTCATTCCCCAGGTGATGAGGCGCGACAGGCTCAATGCAAACGACCTGGAGAGCTATTACATAAATACCGCGGGCGGCGTTCCTATCCCGGTCTCGACAGTCGCCAGCCTGAAGACTTCCGTCGTGCCGGAATCTCTCAACCATTTCCAGCAGCTCAATTCCGCCACCATTTCAGCGGTGCCAGTGGCGGGAGTTACCCTGGGGCAGGCCCTCTCCGGGCTCAGCAAGCTTGCAAGCGGCATTCTGACGTCCGGGTACAGCATAGACTACGCGGGGCAGTCCAGACAGTACATGCATGAATCGAAGGCGTTGATAGTCACGTTCTTTTTCGCATTGATAATTATATTTCTTGCCCTTGCCGCGCTTTTTGAAAGTTTCAGGGACCCGCTAATAGTTCTCATAAGCGTACCCATGTCCATCTGCGGCGCAATGGTATTCATATTCCTGGGGGTTGGCGGCGCGAGCCTTAACATCTTCACCGAGGTCGGACTGGTCACTCTTATCGGCCTCATCAGCAAGCACGGCATACTGATAGTCCAGTTCGCAAACGACCTGCAGGGCGAGGGAAAGAGCAAGCGGGAAGCCGTGGAAACGGCTGCTGCCATACGTCTGAGGCCGATACTGATGACCACGGCGGCAATGGTGCTGGGCGTTTTGCCGCTGGTGACGGCCACTGGAGCGGGCGCGGCCGGCCGCTTCAATATGGGCCTTGTAATAATGACCGGCATTTCAATAGGCACCCTGTTCACTCTCTTTGTGGTGCCGGCCATGTATATGCTGCTGGCCGTGGACCGCTCGAAAAAACCGGCGCGCCCGGGGTATGGGGAAGCGGAGAAAAAAATCCCCGGCGCTCCTTCAGACAGTGCCTGACAGCTGCATTAGGGGGTGTAATATTTCCCGTTTGCCTCTTCGCCGATGATAGCGAACTTTGACTTTGCCGGCTCCAGAGGGCCCGACTTCCATGAAAAACCCATTTCCGGAACCTCAACGGCCGCCTCAAGATGCGCCACCGCCTTGTATCCGTCCAGGCGGAACTGTTTTTGAGGGTCGTTGTAATGGACCTTTTCGCCGGTGGCCTTCCATACTATTTTTATGTCCATCCTTGCGGGCGTGGCTTTTGCCTTGAATTTTGGCCATGTGGGCTGGTCTATTATCCTGACCCCTTTCAACTCCAGGATGGCCGTTTTGCCGTCATCGCCGAATTTTAGCCCGCCCTTCGGAACGGGGACCACCCAGTAGAGGCCGCAGACGCCCACCGGAGGATGGAAATCATGCACCTGGTTAGCCGGGGCCAACTGCCCCTTAAAGAGGGTGACTCACAGGTGTGCGAAAGCCCCCCTGTGGACCTCGCGCCCCGTAAAGTACTCGCCTTGCATGACGGCGTTGTCCGTAGTCGGGCTGCCGAAGGCCAGGTGGTTGCCCCTGTTGTCCGTGCCCATGCCGTTGAAATCGCTGCAGCGAGCCACCTTCCCCTTGAAATGATAGATAAGTGAAGGCTCATTGCCGGGGCCAGCGGGCTGGTTGTGGCTGCCGTTCTTGTCCAGCCATGGGATTGGAAAGGGGTTTGAGCTTCCGTCATATGTGAAGTCCGGGGGGGTATCTGAAGACGCTTCCGCCACGGCGCCTGGCAGGCGCAGGACGGAGGCAGCGGCGAGGACCAGGCCGGAGGAAAGAAAGCCCCGCCTGCTTAGTCCCGGCAGGGGTAATTTTTTGTCCATAGAGGGCCTCCTTGGTTTTTCAAAGGATTTTTTTGTTTGAAGGGGGTGATTCCGATGTGTTTTTTTCTTTTTTTGACCTATTGCCTTATGAACGGTCTTGATGGGGATGGCGCCTGGAATTCGCGCTCCTCGTGCTCTTCGAAGCCGAACCCTAAACCGAAGCCAAAGTAAGGATAATAGTAGGGGTAAGGATAATTATAGTATGGGTAATAAGGATAGTAGGGCCCGTAGTAGTACGGTGAGTAATAATAGGCAGGGTATGCCGGCGCCTCGCTCCAGAGGAATATCTGCACCGCGTCAAAAACCGGGTAGTAGTAGGTCGTTTTGTCCAGTTTCCCCTTCCTTAAGCCCTCAAATGTCCCGGCCACCGTTATCTGCCTGTTTCGTCTGTACATCATCGGGTCCAGGATGCCGCTTTCTTTTGGCCAGATGGCAAGGTATCTTCCGCGCCCGGGGGTATCCTCAAGGTAGCCTTTATCGTCCACCGGCACGTAAAGGGCCTCTATGACCGATCCTTCATCAGTTATTGTGGTGTTGGCTATAATGCCGCCAAGTATGAAGAGTTTTCCCTTGTACAGGTCCTGGTTTGCAGAAAGCGCGGACAGGGACACATCCCTTGTGCCTTCCTCAAGCAGGCTCTCCTTTATCACCGGCCTGGTGCAGGAGGCAACCAGAAGGACCGCAAAAGCGGCTATTACAAGCGGCGTCCTCTTCATGGTATAAATTATATCTCTGCAAGGCCGCCATGCAAATAATTTTTTAGTTTTTGGTTTTTTGTTCTTTGTCTGGACGTTTTTTTCCGTGAAAATACAGACGGGTACTTTTCAGGTTGAGGCAGGGCCCGTCCGCTTTTTTTTGCGGGTAAGTTACTTGTTTATTTGTTTTTGAGGTTTCCAGGAAAGGAAGGCGTCGTCCATCGCTATTGTGCCTGCGATGGGGATGTGTCCGAACCGGATGGAAAGCTGCCTGTCGGCCTGGGCCCTGGTTTGTCCGTCCACGGCCATCTTCCACATGGCGGCGACCAGCCCCGACCTGTCAGCGCCGGACTTGCAGTGTATAAGGACGGGCCGCGGCGCGGTTTTTATTATCATCAGGAGCTCGTTCATCTGCCGGGCCGTGGGTTCTGATGTGGCGGATATGGCCACATCATAATGGTTGATGCCATGTTGCGCGCAAAACCGTACCTCGTCCTGATACCACTTGTCCCCTGCGTTTCTGCCGCGCAGGTTTATGACGCTTTTTATGCCGTATGTTTCCAGGTAGTGTTCAAGCTGGCCGTAATCGGGCTGGGCGCACCTGTACGCCTCGCCGGGCGTTATCGCATGAAAATTGCCGTTGCCGAATACGAAAAGCAGATATCCCGCCGGTATCAAAATGACGACCATGACGGAGATGAGAATTCTCCGGGTCGTCTTTTTTCGGGGTGTAGCTGCCTGCTGTCTCTCTCCGTGCTCCATTGCCACCTTCCGCTGTCCTGTGATCTATTTTAAATCATGCAGGCAAAAAAAGGACATTTTCTTTTTTTGGCTTTTGCCCTTACATGCCATCCATGTTCTGCATCGCGCCCCGGCCCTGCTTCATGTGCATATAATGGCTGGCCGGCATTTCGTGAGTGAGTAGGGCCGCGCAAAAGAGGATGACTATCACCAGGAAGACCTCGGCCCTGACAAGTCTTTTGAAAAGGACCGCCATCCTGTGGCCGGCAAGGCCCTTTACGAACGGATGGAAGAAACGGGCCGCCGCCCGGCCGGTGAACCCCTGTTTTTTCGAAGGGCATCCAGCCCACTGCTCCAGCTCCGGGACGCTTACGTATCTGTTGAATGCGCCCAGGGCAAGAATAATGCAAAATAGCACGATCTTTGCTGCGACGGTGAGGCCGTATGGCGTCTTGATGAGCGCCCTTGCCCCGCGCACATAGAGCCCGTAATTGGCCGCGCCTGTGATAGCCATGACGGCCACTCCAAAGCCTGCCATGACCGAAAACCCCCGGGCGATGCCCGCAACCATTACCTGGTTGGCATCGGATTCCGGCGCGTTATCAGGGTTTTTTATTATGATCCTGGGAAGCACCAGGGCGGAAAGCGCGCGCAGTCCGCCGCCCCAGGCCTCCGCTCCCATAAGGTGAAACCAGTCGTTTATTTCCCGGAATGTGAAATCGCCCTTGTCGGCCGGATGCCCGCTGGCGCTTTCGGTGAACGATATCAGCAGGAGAATGCCAAGTATCAGAAAAAGCGCCGGACGGCCTTCCAGCCGTTTTTCCCCGGACACCTTTTTCCCTGACAACACAAACACGATGGCCAGAAGAGCGATCAACGACATCCTTATAAGCCATACACGCCCGAAATGGGTCCTTGTGATGACCTGGGGGATCAGGCCCGCGGCCTGGAAAAAAGACGTCCCTGCTATTTTGGCTATCTGATCCAGCAGGTTCACGGATGCCGCTGCTGCCATCAGGCCTACAGTCGGACCAAACGGCTCCCACAAACTGAAAATGTCCCAGGACTGTCCGCGTGGGAGCGGGCAGGCACGGGTGCGGGCGTATTCCAGCGCCCAGAGGCGGAAAAGGACCGTCCCGGTCAGATAGACCAGCGATACAAGTTCGACCCACTTGGAAATAACGTCTACAATGATAAAGGTCCCCTATGAAAGGTTTTTAAAGGATCTCCCGGGTAAATTCCGTTTTCCCAGCCCGAGTTCACTTGACAGTAAAGGTGAAATCCCCCTCTGTCCTGTGCGTGTCCCTGGCAACCACGCTCCAATATACGTGATAAGTGCCAGGAGGCAGCGGGGGCACGCTTACGATGAGCAATGAATCCTTCGAGGGGTCCACGTGGCTGTCCCCCTTGTCTACCTGCTGCCCCCCGGAATTTTTGACAACGATCTTCGAAAAAAGGGGCTCAAGGTCGCTGTCAAACCAGATGCGCACGCTCCCGATACTGCCGGCCACCGTCCCTCCCACCTCCGGTTCCGAATGGTCAGGAAAGGCATGCGCGCCGGACGGGGCGGGAAAAAAGAGGATGTATGCCAGAAACAAGACGGTGAAAAAGGCAAAGCGCTTACCCCCTTCAGGTTTCAATGGAAGACCGGCCCTCCAATGCCAAACGGCCACAGGTCGTCAATGAAAAGGTGAACGAGGCCCAGCACGCCCACGCCACTGCCAGAACTTGAGTTCACAGGGAATTGCGCCGCGATCCCCAGTTCCACCGATTTTGTGAACCATACTACACCGGGATTGACAGTGCCTGTGGTCAGGCCCTTGTCATTTCCGCCCAGGCCGGTCTGCATGGGGAACTCCGTAACAAGGATAAAATGGTTGAAAGGGGCGCCAAGCCCGATATCCTTGATGAAGGACTGGAGGTATATGATGCTGTACTGCAGTGTAAAGTCCCAGGTGAAAGACGTGTCCTGTCCGCTGGTCGGAAAGTTGGGCCCTATGTCTCCGGTTATCGCAAGCGGCCTCAGGTATTTAAGAGAATCGGGGAATTCGGGAAACCCTTTACCGAAAAAAATACCCGGAGATACAGTTGAAAATGAATCGGACACCTGTCGCGCCCCCGTGCCGCCGATCTCGACGTCCGTTCCCAGCGATGCGATGGCCTCGTGCTCTGCGCTTGTGAAAAACTGCCATTTCGCTCCCACGTCCAGATTTTCCCACCCGTTGGCGTCTCCTCCGGAGGAAGTCACATGCTGATACGCATCGTGAAATTCAAGCCCGAAGCGCGGCAGGATGCGCTTTGAATAGTCTATGTTGAGCTCTGTAGAGTCCTGCGACCCTGGCTGCTTCATGCTGTTTATCAGGATTGAAAATTCGTCAGAGATGAAGGGGTCGTCCACCTGGAACGTGGTTGGGAAAAACCTCTTGCCGGCAAAACCGTGGGCCCATGAGTGCGCCGGCACCGAAAGCGCCAGGGCCGCGCAGAGTAACAAAAGCACTGCTTTTCTTGGAAAAAAGAAAAGACCCAAGCCCGCTCCCTCCTGTTTTTCTCCCAGGCCTTTTTTCAGGCTATCAGGAAATGAAATTGCCGTAAAGAAGCCACGCCGCGCAAGCTTTGACAACTGTCTCCATGTGCCCATTTGCGGCGGCACCCGCTGAAAGTGCCGCCTAACTCATTGGCATCGCCATGGGTGCAGATGGGGCCTTCTCAAGTGTAAGATGAAGCTTTTTTTCGCCAGATTTCTCAAACCGAAGGGTGATCGTGAATGCCGAACCTGCCGCCATGCTCCTGGGCATGCCCTCTATCATTATGTGGCTGCCGCCCATCTGGAACACCCTCTGTTTTCCGCCCGGGATCCGGACCGATCCGGCCTCTGTCATGACCTTGTCTTTCATCACGTGGAGCATAGCCCTGGCCCCCGGGATGTCTACGCTTACTCCGTTTAGCACGTCCGCCCCTCCCTGGTTGTTTATGGTCATGGTCACCATGGCTTCACCATATATGGCCGGCGACAGTTGGGCCCTTGCTCCCTGTATACTGATCTTGGGCGGACCGCTCTGGCATGCGGAAAGAATAGCCAGCACCGGAAACACAAAAATCGCAATGACGGACTTTTTTGGGCCTCCTGAGCTTTTTTCCATTTTTTCCTTTTCCCCTCCTCGCCATCACATGGCATTTTTAATTTTCAGAAAAATTTATTTTTAATTTATTTTTGATGTCCGCATGGGAAGGGGAAGGCAAATGCAGGGACAAGGAAATCGGACACAAGCGGAATGCCTAAAATCAATATGACGCCTGTCCTTTTAAGCATGGGAAAGACTAATAAATCGGCTGTTTTATGTCAACGTCTAACCATATTTATGATGGCTGTTATTAATTGCAGATAGATTTTAATTTCAATTCCCGTAACTTGCGATGGGGGACTTTGTGCGCTGTCTTTTCCGCTTTGTGCGCTGTCTTTTCCGCAAGGGATCGCACCGGGAAGCTTTTTTAATTAAAGATTCCGGACGATCCGGAATGACAGCTAAAATCCAGGGCAGACGTCCTGCCGCTTTTCAGCAGCCGCTATTGGCCCAGGCCTGCAACCGTTTCCGCATCGAGCCGCTGGACGACGGCCGAAACCAGCTCCACGGCATGAGCATAGTCTTCCTGGTGGACGATTCCCGCGTGGCTGTGTATATGCCTGGATGGCACGCCTATGACCAGACTCGGGACGCCGCGCCTGTGCAGATGAATGGCCCCGGAATCCGTGCCGCCTTTCTCCATGACGTCCAGTTGATAGGGGATACTGAGCTCCTCTGCCGTGTCGATGAAAAGGTCTCTGAGCTTCAGGTTGGGGATCATGGAACCGTCCTGCATAAGGATGACAGGGCCTTTCCCAAGCTTTGCCTGGGCCTCTTCTTTCTTGATCCCGGGGACGTCGCCTGCCACCGCGATCTCCATTGTAAGGGCCACATCGGGCTCCACCACCCATGAGCTGGTGCGCGCGCCGCGCAGGCCCACTTCCTCCTGCACGGTGCCTGCGGCATACAGTGTGTTCGGGTGCCTTTTACCAGAAAGCCCTTTCATCACGTCTATCATCATGGCGCAGCCGATACGGTCGTCAAAGGCCTTGCCCATGAAGGTCTTTCCGGTGCCAAGCACGGTGAAAGGGCAGATGGGGATGATGGGGTCGCCGGGGCGTATGCCGAGGGCGCGCACTTCTTCCGCCGAGGTGGCTCCGACATCGATATACATGTCCCTGGGCTCCTGGAGTTTTTTTCTGTCCTCCTCGTTAAGGATGTGGGGCGGCTTCGAGCCTATGAGGCCCATGAAATCCCCGGAGCGGCTTTTTATAAGCACGCGCTGGGCAAGCATAACATGGCCCCACCAGCCGCCCACGGTGCTGAACCGCAAAAACCCCTCATCGGTTATGAGCTTTACGATGAAGCCTACCTCGTCCATGTGCCCTGCCAGCATGACCCGCGGAGTATCGGAGTTTCCCCTCCTGCTGCACACTATGCTGCCCAGCCCGTCCTGCTCTATGCTGGCGATGCCGCTTAAATGCCTGCGGATGACATCCCGCACTTCCCGCTCATAGCCGGATATGCCGGATGCCTCAGTAAGCTCCCGGATAAGTTCAATGGACGGATCCACCATTATATTTTCCTCCGTGGGAAAAAGATTCCTGCGTCAGGGCGGCCAGGGAAGATTATAGCTTTTTTTGCGGCTGCCCGCTACTCCTTCAGCGCCCGGTAGTGCCGCAGTTTGATAAAGAATCGCCTGCCTCCTTATCCCCGGATTAAAAAAACTGTACCATTGCTCAGCGCCGTGTCCGGTGAGGGAAAGGACTACCAGCCGGAGAACCAGGACCGCCTTGCGTGTGCTTTTAGTTGAACCCTGGTGGAACCGGACTCATGTTGCCTAAAGTTTTTCAGGTAGTAGGAGGCAAGCTCCCTGGACTTAAGCACGAGCAGGTTTTCGGCATTGAAATGCTCACCCGCCTTTGTCCAGTTCATGCTCCCGGTAATGACCGTGTTGCCGTCGATGATCATTACCTTGTCGTGGAATATTCCGGCCTCCTTGTCCGAGTAGACTGGAACGCCCCGTTCAAGGAGCATGCGCAATTCGTATGAACCCCTGTCCGCCTCGTCGTGGTCTATCACTACCTGCACGTCCAGCCCGCGGTGTTTGGCCCTTACAAGGGCTCTGCTGATTGGGGCTGACGTGAACCCGTAAGCCATTACCTTTATGCTCCTTGAGGCATGGTCTATACGGTTTACGACCAGCCTCGTACAGCCGCCGTCCGGTGAGAAACAGAGGCCGGTGACATCCACCTCCAGGGCGAAAGCGGTTTTAAAAAAAAGAAGCAGCACGGCCGGGGCCAGCGCAAATAAAAATAAGGGAAAAAAGGAGCGCCTCACCCGGCGGCCTCCAGCTTTTCAAGCAGCTCCTTCATGTCAGTGGGCAGCGGCGCTTCAAATTCCATGGCCTCACCCGTTACCGGATGGATAAAGCCAAGGGTCTTTGCATGGAGCATCTGCCTGGGAATCTGGACCCGGAGCCCGCCCAGCTCCATGGAGGTCTTCCGCCCGTAAGTCCTGTCTCCCAGCACCGGATGGCCCAGCGAGGCCATGTGCACCCTTATCTGGTGTGTCCTCCCGGTCCCGAGCGTGGCCTGGATCAGGCTCGCGTTTCTGAACCTCCGGAGGACCTTCCATCTGGTCACGGCCACTTTGCCCCTCCTGCTGCGAGTGGACATTTTTTTCCTGTCCGCCCGGGAGCGGCCTATTGAGAGATCTATTACGCCTTCACCCTCTTTAGGCGAACCCCAGACAAGCGCCTCATACTTTCTTTTTATGGAGCGGTCCCTGAACTGCTCAAGAAGTCCGTAATACGCCCTGTCGTCAAGCGCAATGACGATGAGACCGCTGGTATCCTTGTCCAGCCTGTGCACCACGCCCGGCCGCAGGGGCCCGCCTATTGAAGCAAGCTTGCTTGAGTGGTGGGCAAGGGCGTTTAAAAGCGTGCCTGCCGGATGGCCCGCCCCGGGATATACGACCATTCCAGCAGGCTTGTCCACGACCGCGAGATAGCTGTCCTCATGTGCGATGGATAAGGGGTAGGGCTCCGGCCTGAGGCCCTCCGGCCCAGGGCCCTCTGCCTCCACCTCGACCACCGCGTTTTTAACGGGTTTTTCGCCGGCTTTTGTGGCGGGAGTTTCGTTAACGCGGACCTTCCCAAGACCGATGAGCCTTTTGGCCTGGGACCGGGTGATGCCTGCCCTTTTTGCAACCAGGGTGTCCAGCCGCTCGGTCTCGTCGCCCGGCTGCAGATTGAAGCGCATCTTAAAGGTCTCTGTGGGCAACGTTCACAGGCAGGCCGGGCTTTGACAGTCTGGCTGCCAGGACCTGGGCCAGCACAGGCGAGCGGTGCCTTCCGCCGGTGCATCCTATCGCGATGGTCAGCGAGGATTTGCCCTCTCCCTCATAGTGCGGGATGAGGAACTGCAGCAGGTTTTCAAGCCTTTTTACGAAATCCATGGCGAGGGGCTCGCCGGTGACGAACCGTTTGACCGGCTCGTCAAGCCCGGAGAGCTCCTTGAGCTCTTCCTTGAAATAAGGGTTCGGCAGGAACCTGGCATCGAAGACGAGGTCCGCGTTCTGGGGCACTCCGAACTTGAACCCGAAAGAGGTGACCAACACCTGGAAACCCGCGCCGTTTAAGCCCAGCAGGGACGTTATCAGCTCTCTCAGGTGGTGGGGGGTAAGGGCGGTGGTGTCTATTATCCTGTCAGCCTGCTCCCTCATGGACCTGAGGATAAGCGTTTCGGTATCTATGCTGTCTTCAATGCTCTCCCCCGGGAGGGGATGGGGCCTCCTGGACTCTTTGAACCTGCGGACGATCACGTCCTTCGAGGCCTCAAGGAAGATGACGGTGATCTTATGGCTTTCGCGCAGCGAGTTTATGGCCGCATCCATCCCCTGGAGAAACCCGCGTTCCCTTATGTCTATACCTATCCCCACGTTGGCCACGTCCTTTCTGTCTGCGGCCACCTTCACGAACTCTTCAATGAACTGAGGGGGCAGGTTGTCAACGCAAAAAAAACCACTGTCCTCTATGGCCCGGAGGGCCAGAGTCTTTCCAGAGCCCGAAAGGCCCGTTATTACTACGATAAACGGTTTTTCAGGGTGTTGCTGGATATTTCAGCCTTCCTTCCCGCTTTCTTTTTCCTGTTATTGGCCGGAGCTTCATTTCATCGGCTCTATGAGGCCGTAATTCCCGTCGTTCCTTTTGTAGATGACGTTTATCTGACCGGTGGAGGCATCGGTGAAGATGAAGAAGTTCTTGTCCAGAAGCTCCATCTGCAGGGACGCCTCTTCCGGGGTCATTGGCTTTATCCCGAACCGTTTGGTCTTTATTATCCTTCCGCCCTCATCTGCGGGGGACAGGGCTCCGGGGACGGTCTTGCCGCTTTCACCCTTCCTGTGAGAGTTGAGCTTTCCCTTGTATTTTTTGACCTGCATGTCCAGCTTGTCTATCACCTCGTCGATGGCGGAGTAGATGTCTCCGGTGGAGCTTTCCGCCCATATGAGTATGCCGTTTACGTTCAGCAGTATCTCGGCCTTGTGGATGTTCTTCTCCAGGATAAGAGTGACCTTGGCCTCCGATATATTGGACAGGTACCGGTCAAATTTTGCGACCTTCTCCTCCGCGTAATTTTTCAGCGCCTGGGTAAGTTCAAGGTGCCTGGCTGATGTTACTATGTTCATGATTTCCTCCTGGATTATTGGTCAAACCGCTTTCTTTGGCCCTGGGGCGCTATCTTGAGCTCGTTCCGGTATTTTGCGACGGTCCGTCTTGCTATCTCTATTCCGTTGCCTTTGCACAAGGTCACGATCTCCTGGTCGCTAAGGGGTTTTTGGTGGTCCTCCTCCGACACCAGCTTTCTTATCAGGTCCTTGACCGATGTGGAGGAAACCTTTCCGTTGCTGCCCTGCACGCCGCCGGAGAAGAAGAACTTCAGGCTGAAAAGCCCGTGGTCGCAGGCCAGGTACTTGCTCGATGTGGCCCTGCTTATGGTGCTTTCATGCAGCCCCAGCTCCGTTGCCATGTCCCTTAAGTTAAGGGGCTTCAAATGGCTTCTTCCCTTTTCGAAGAAATCGCGCTGGAAATTAAGTATGCTTTCCGCGACCCTGTATATGGTCTTGTTTCTCTGGTCCAGGCTCTTCAAGAGCCATACCGCCTGCCTCAGTTTTTCATCGATGAACTGTTTTTCCTCTTTCTGGAGGCTGTTTTTCTGTGAGATGAGCTTTTTGTAAAGGTGCGTGAGCCTGAGCTTGGGAAGGCCCTCGTCATTGAGGATTATGTGGAACTCCCCTTCGTTTTTCACGACAAAGACGTCCGGGGTCACGTAGACGGGGCTGGAGTTGGAATAGTTCCTTCCCGGCTTCGGTTCAAGCTTTTCAATGACCTTCACGGCGGCAAGTATCTCATCGGTGCCGCAGTTATATTGCTTGGCAAGCTGGGTATATCTTTTTTTCTCAAGGTCATGGAGGTTGCCGGTAATGAGCGACTCAACAAGGCTTCCTCGCAGGCCCAGGCTGTCCAACTGCAGCAGAAGACATTCCTGCAGGTCCCTGGCGCCGACCCCGGTCGGGTCGAAACCCTGCACCAGTTTCAGGGCCCGGCAGGCATCCTCCAAAGTGCAGCCCGCCATGCCCGCGACGTCCCCGATTGTGGCCTGCAGGTATCCGTTCTCATCGAGGTTGCCGATCACCACCTCTGCGGCCTCCCTTGTTTTGCCTTCCACCGGGGAGAGCCTTAACTGCCACAGCAGATGGTCCTGCAGGTCGCCTTCCCTGCTTACAAAACTCTCGAACGAGGGCTGGGCGACTGTGCCCGGATTGAAATAGCCAAGGTCCCTCCCGTCGTACCCGCGCTCCTCAAAATAATCGTCAGAGTCCGCCATGCTCATGAGCTTTTCAAGCGGGGCCTCGGCATCGTCATAGTCAGATCCAGTCTCGGGGCCTGATTCCGCTTCCGCAGCCTCGCGGCTCCCGGGTTCCTCGTCCGCAGAGGCGGCTTCCTCGGCCACCTCTTCAAGAAAAGGGTTTTCCATGAGCTCGTTCGTAAGAGACTGTGAGAGCTCCAGTTGGGGCATCTGAAGGAGTTTTATCGCCTGCTGAAGCTGGGGGGTGAGGATAAGCTTTTGGAGCAGTCTTATTTCTAGACGGTTGTCGAGAGCCATTTTTAGAGCCTGAAATCCTGCCCGAGGTACGTTTCCCTGACCCTGGGTTCCTCAATGAGCTTTTCCGGGGTCCCCTCAAAAAGGATCCTGCCGTCGCTTATTATGTAAGCCCTGTCTGTGATGGACAGCGTCTCCCTTACATTGTGGTCGGTTATCAGTATCCCCAGCCCTTTGTCTTTTAAATATACTAGCATCTTTTTCAACTCTATTATAGCAATTGGGTCAA